>DOHD01000141.1:0-5440 GCA_003535455.1 Acidimicrobium sp. | reverse complement strand
ATCAAGGTCGGCG
Organism: Acidimicrobium sp.; assembly: GCA_003535455.1. GTDB lineage: Bacteria > Actinomycetota > Acidimicrobiia > Acidimicrobiales > Ilumatobacteraceae > BACL27. The sequence continues at coordinate 5,427 of DOHD01000141.1, read as the reverse complement.
TCTGCGGTGAAGCGGTGACGCCGGCAGGTATCTTTTATTTTTACAATCGTCGTTCGGGTATGCGTGAAACAAAACTCGGCTCGCTCTATAACCCCGTTTATTTCAACTACAACATCGCCGTGCACGGGGCGATTCTTGTGCCGCTCAAACCCGCCTCTCACGGTTGTGTGCGAATACCGATGTCGGTTGCCAGATACTTTCCGGCACTTGTCGCATACGGCGACCGCGTTTATGTTTTTGACGGCATCAAAGAACCAGAAGAATATGGTTCGCCGATCCCACCGTTTGACAAACCAGACCCGAACTATACGACGATTGCTGTGACTACGGTGCCGAGTGCCGTGACGTCTGTTTCGCCGACAAGTTCGCCGATAAGTTTGCCGACTTTAACTACTGTTGGTTCGGTGACGACGACAACGGTTGCTTCTACGAGCTCGTCATCAACTTCGCCATGATGAAATACGACGAGTTTTCGATGTTTGGCGAGAACATCTCTGAATATGGTCTAAAAATCGCGAAACTTCCAAGCGTCTCTCGAATTGCAATGCAACTCGAAGACGGCCGAACACTGAGCGCGTTGAAGTGGGGCAGTAGCGCGCCAGAAGTTTTGTTCGTGCATGGCAGCGCACAAAACGCCCACACTTGGGACACGGTTATTTTGGCGATGGGCATTTCGGCAATCGCCATCGACATGCCGGGCCATGGTCATTCTTCGTGGCGCAAAGACGGCAACTACGAGCCAGGAGTATTAGCGCATGACGTCGCCACGGCAATCGAAACTTGGGCACCGCAAGCAAAACTGATCGTCGGCATGTCGCTCGGTGGTTTGACGACGGTGGCTTTGGCTGGCATGCGACCCGATCTCGCCGCGCGAATCGTCGTCGTCGATATTACGCCGGGTGTGAACTCTGAAAAATCGAAGGCGATAACAGATTTTGTTAATGGGCCGCAGTCTTTTGCCAGTTTTGAAGAATTACTAAAACGCACGATCGAGCACAACCCGACTCGCAGCGAAAGTTCATTGCGTCGTGGCATCTTGCACAATGCCAAACAACTTGACGACGGCTCGTGGCAATGGCGATACGACCGCTCCACGCATCCGTCGAAAGAAGATTCGGCGAAGCGACTTGATCGAATTTCAGAGCTATGGACGGTGATCGCAAATCTTGAGTCAGAGATGACCCTTGTGCGCGGCGGTATTTCACCAGTCGTCGACGATGCCGATGTCGCCGAGCTCAGGCGTCGCAAGCCAGGGGTCGAAGTTGTCGTAATCGACGGAGCGGGGCACTCTGTGCAAGGTGACAGACCGGTCGAATTGGCCCAAGTTCTGACTCGGATTTTGCGTAGCTAACGCTCTATCGTTATCGCATGTCAAAATTAGGTCGTCCGCACGCCTGTGATGGCGTCGATACGCGCAATCGACTTTTGGTTGAAGCGCGACGAAGTTTTGCGACCGAGGGTTTTGACGCCACGACGAACAAAAGTCTCGCCAAATCTGTGGGCATAACCACGGCCGCGATTTATCACTACTTTCCGTCAAAAGTCGACATGTATGTCGCGGTATTTGTGGATGTTCAGAAATTGGTGTGCAAGACGATCGAAGACTCGGTGAATGTCGAGCGTGACATCACCGAAAATATTTCGAACATGGTCGACGCACTGGCGGCGTTGACTCGGCGCGAACCTGCGGTTGTTTCGTTCGTGTTGAGCGTTTCGGCTGAAGCTCACAGACACCCAGAATTAATGAAAGCCGTCATGCCGATGAGCGGTCAGATTGGCAAGATTCTGCTCGCCTTGTCTGAAAACGCCGTTGCGCGCGGAGAAGTCAACCCCGAGATATCGGCTCGATCGCTCGAAGATATGTTGATGGTCGTCTTGGCTGGTTTGGCGAGATTCAATATGGTCTATCGCGACGCCAAGCGCACCGCCGAGTTGATCAAGTCGATGAAGCTGTTGCTTTCGGGTGTTGCCTTCAGGGTTTCGACTTCTGTCTAGTTGTTGGTTTTTGTCGACTTTAACGAGTCGATGAAAAAAATCGCCAGACCGACCCACACAAAAGCAAAGCCGAGAACTCGAAATGCGTTGAGCTCTTCGTTGTAGACCAGCCAACCGAGTAAAAAATTGAATGTCGGAACCAAATATTGCATCGGTCCGAGAACGCTGAGACGAACGCGACGAGATGCGGCACCGAACATCAACAGGGGAATCGCCGTCATCAGCCCCGTGAACAACACCAGTAACCATTCGATGCCCGAGGCCATGTTGACCACAGAATCTGTGCGGTCAAAAGTAACGACCACGAGCCCAATCGCCGGAAGAGTCAACGCAACAACCTCGCCCGACAAACTTTCGAGGCTGGACAACTTGATCTTTTTTTTCAAGAATCCGTAGACGCTCCATGATGATGCAATCAACAGAGCGCGCCACGGTGGTTGACCGTATGAATATGTCAATATTGCGATCGCAATCGACGCCAGAAAAATAATGATGCGATGCGAATTGCGTACCGGCTCGCGTAGCACGATGAAGCCGATCAACATCGTGAAGATTGGCGCAATGAAATAGCCGAGGGCTGTTTCGAGAACATGATCGTGAACAACGGCCCAGACATAAGTTGTCCAGTTAATTGCAAGCATGATGCTGGCAACCCCGATGATTTTGCGCACGCGTTTGTCGCGTAACGCTGCGGCGAGGTTGCGCAATTGTTTGTTGTAGAGAAGTATCGCCAGTAGCACGACTGCCGACGTAACGATTCGCCAACCGATTAGTTCAAACGCATTGAAGTCTTTTAAAAACTTCCAATAAATTGTGAGAAATCCCCAAGTGATGTAAGCGCCAAATGCATAGGCGATGCCCGAGCGTTCAGATGATTTAGGCATGGCTAATCACCCTAGTCAGTAGCCTTAAATCAATGGCTGACGATGTCTCGAGGTTGTGGCTGCACGTTTTGGCCGACTCTGAGCGCACCGGCAACGCTTTATTGAGCGATTTGTTTGAACAAGACAAAGCTCGCGTCGTAAATATGACCAAAACCCTGAGCGATGGTGATTCTGAAATTGTCGTCGACTTTTCAAAACAGTTGGTTGATCAACCTGCTCTGAAAAATTTGCTGCAGTTGGCAAAAACGGCGAGAGTCGTCGAAAGATTTGTCGAGATGTGTGGTGGTGCAAAAATAAACTTCACCGAAAATCAGGCGGCTTTGCACACTATTTTGCGTGCCGATGCGACGACAAAACTTGTCGTTGACGGTCACGACGTCGTGGCGCAAGTGCACACCGAACTCGAAAAATTGAAGCGCTTTGTCGAAAAAGTGCGTCAAGAAAAAAGATTCAAGAAAGTTGTCAACATCGGAATTGGTGGCAGCGACCTCGGGCCGGCGTTGATTTATGACGCACTGAGTGCGAGCCATAGAAGTGAAATTGAGTGCCACTTCGTGGCCAACATCGATTCGACCGAGATAAACGCCACCCTTGGGCAATGTAGACCGCACGAGACACTGTTTGTCGTTTGTTCGAAGTCGTTCAAGACCGCCGAGACTCTCGCCAACGCGCGTATCGCACGACAATGGCTGGCAAAAAGTCTCGGTGTCGCAGTTGAGAGCGAAATATTGGCCGAGCACTTTGTGGTGGTTTCGGCGAACACCCAACAGGCCCGTATCGCTGGTGTAACCGCGAAAAATGAATTTCAGATTTGGCCATGGGTTGGCGGACGTTATTCGATCGCCTCGGCGATGAGTTTGGCACCGATCATCGCTTTTGGGTTCGGGGCGTTTGAAGAGTTTTTGGATGGAATGCGAAGCGTCGACGAACAGATGCAGACAACCGAACCAGAAGAGAACATCACGCTGATTTTGGGTCTGATCGATGTGTTCAACTTTGGAACTCGTCGGTATTCGAGTCAGGCAATATTGCCGTATGCGTCGGCAATGCGACTTTTGCCGAGTTACCTGCAGCAGTTGATCATGGAGAGCAACGGCAAGTCGGTGCGCCAAAATGGCGAGCCAACAGAGATCGCCACCTCTGCGGTTGTCTGGGGCGGGGTAGGCACAAATTCGCAGCACGCGTTTATGCAGATGCTGCATCAAGGCACGCAGATCGTGCCGGTTGAATTTATTGGATTTGCGCAGTTGCCGAATGTCGACGCCGAATCGCATGATGCGCTGATGGCGAACATGTTTGCCCAAGCCAAGGCATTGGCGTTTGGCGAAGCACAAAACCCAGAAAGCGTTTCGACGGCTGCGCGACATCGTGCGATGAAAGGCAATCGACCTTCGACGACTCTGCTGGCAAAATCGCTGAACCCGCGAACTTTAGGTGCTTTGATCGCGCTTTATGAACACAGAGTTTTTGTGCACGGCGTAATCGCGCAAATAAATAGTTTTGATCAATGGGGCGTCGAACTCGGAAAGTCGTTGTCGGTCGAAATTAATAAGCAGATAAACCAAAGCAACTCGGCAGTCAATGACTCTTCGACAAAAAGCCTGATCGATAAGTATCGCCAGTTGAAGTCAAAGAGGTAATTGCGACCAAGTGTCAGGGAGATAACTAGAAGATCAGTTGCTTGGTCGGCCATGTGTCTGCGCCTACGCTGTTGATATGCCCGTTGGATTCACAGCTGTGAAAGTTTCGCAAGCAGAGCGAATGATGAATCTGCTGGCCTTGCTTGTTGATCGAGCAAAACCCCTGACTTTGCGCCAGGTGCGTCAAGAGTTGGGCAAGCAGTATCCCGAAAGCGATGAGGCGGCTCGTGCGGCGTTTGAACGCGACAAAGCGGCGTTGCGCGAAATGGGGATTCCGATCGAGACCAAGACCCTTGGCGGAGACGCAGCCGGCGAAGTTACATATTGGGTGAATCGATCGAATTACGAACTCAGCGATTTGCGACTGACTCAAGAAGAGCGCATGGCTCTGCAATTGGCGGTGGCAACCGTGCACTTGGGCGCTCAGCATGGTGAAGAAGCGCTTTGGAAACTCGGTGGTGAAAGAATTTTGGGCAAAGCCGCGATGAGCGTGAATATTGGATTGGTCGACGAGAACATGGGCACGATCACCGACGCGGTGATGAAACGTAAGACGTTGAATTTTGATTACAAGGGCGAGAAGCGACAAGTCGACCCGTATGGCATGCTTTCGCGCAACGGCTTTTGGTACATCATCGGTTTTGATCATTTGCGTCGAGACAAACGAGTTTTTCGCGTTGATCGAATTGAAGGCTCGGTTGTTGCGGGCGAGGCGCGTGCGTTTAAGACACCCGTTGATTTTGATGTGGCAGCCGCCGTGCCGACAGAAAAACAAATGTTGGCAGCGGGTGATGGCGAAGTGACGACGGCCGTGGTGTTGGTTGATGCATCGCTGGCGGCCGGTGTGCGACGTGAGTTTGGCGAGAGGTCTGTGATTCGCGATCGCGAGGATGGCAGTGTCGAATTTG
>DOHD01000119.1:1102-3788 GCA_003535455.1 Acidimicrobium sp. | reverse complement strand
TGCGGCGATTGTAGAAAACAGCAACTCAGCGCCAACCGTTGAAATTGATTTCGATAGCAATACTTTTATCGAACTCGCTACTGGTCGCGCGACTAGTGGTGAGTTACGTAAAAAAATTAAATTATCTGGCGATACTGCTCTTGGTGAACTGGTTGTTGGCGCACTAAATATGATGATCTAACCGCGCCACGCGCGGTTAGATATCCTTATCTAGTCATGGTGTCGCCTGCTTTCGACCCTGTTGTCGTGCAAAAAAAGATTGATGCTCTAGTCGAGCGCGACGCTGAGTTCGCCAAGATGGCCCGAGCGCGCGAAGAACAGCGCCAGATTGCTCGGTTTGGTGAAATACGTGAATATTCGTTTCCGCCGAATACGTCGCAGGTGCATGTAACAAACTGGGTGCACTCAAGTTGGATGCGGCCGGTGCGATTTATTTATCGCAACATTCCGCGACCGTTGCGCCGATTGATAAAGAAACTTTCGATATGAGCGAATTCTTGGTTGTCACCGATGCGCAAGGGGCGACCCTTGACGATTTGGTCACGATGCACAAATCACTCGTAGTTTCTGGATCAAAAGACATTAAATGGCTCGTTTATGGTGCGGTGCCTGATGCGGTAAAACATTTGCAGCGCAGATGGTCATTTCGTCGTGTTCGAGTAGTTGCAACAGCCGACGAGTTTAAGACCAGTGAACTTGTCGTGTTTTTAAACAGTGGTGACGGGCTTTATCGCGAGTCATTGGTCAACGTGCGCGAAACTTTCCGCAAAAATGCGACCGCCGATTTGATTTATGGCGACTCGGCACACCCGACAGGCATCAAAGCCGAGCCGCTGAGTTTCGTGCGTCGACCTGGCTGGTCGCCCGAGAGATTGCGCGCCCATTGTTATGTGGGCGAGACTCTTGTTGTTCGCGCCGATTTGGTCGCTAGCGCCGAGACGATAACCGATCTTGCGGTGCGACACCCGCACGATCGCGCCTTGCGGCTAACAGAAGTCGCAAAAAATATTGTGCGCATGCCCGAACTTTTGACGATGGCCAAAAGTCAAGATACCCGCCCATCAGCGTCGTTGACCGCGGTAGCCGAGCATTGCGCACGACAAAAAATTGATGCAACATGCGAACTTGATGCGGCTGTGCCGAGTGTTCGTGTGAAGCGCAAGTTGACAACCGAGCCGAGCGTCGCAGTTATCGTGCCGACTCGTGGCACATCTGCCGAAGTGTTTGGCTCAGAGCGCGTGCTCGTTGTTGAGGCGGTACGCAGCCTGTTTGAAAAGTCGACTTATCAAAACTTTGAAGTTGTCGTTGTTGCCGACACGCCGACACCGCAATCGGTGCTCGACACTCTGCGAGAGATTGGTGGTGCGCGATTGAAAATAATTGATTACGACCGACCGTTTAATTTTGCTGAAAAAAACAACCTCGGCGCGATGTCGTGCGAGTCTGATTTGATTTTGCTACTTAACGACGACACTGAAATAATCACTAGTGATGCGCTCGAAATCATGGTCGCGATGTTTAACGACCCGACTGTCGGCGTTGTCGGCCCGATGTTGTTGTTTGAAGATTCGACCATTCAAAGCGCAGGCCACATATTTAGCCCCGACCCAACCGACCTTTATCGCGCGCGCAGCCCCGAGATGGCCGGGCCGCAAAACTTGTTAAAGGTTCAACGCGAAGTTTCGAGTTTGATCGCTGCGTGCGCATTGATACGACGCGATGTGTTCGAACAAGTTGGCGGGTTGTGCATGGGGTTTCCGGGCAATTGGAACGACATCGATTTTTGTCTGAAGGTTCAACTTGCCGGCTATCGAGCAGTGTTCACACCGCACGCCCACCTGTTTCACTTTGAGTCGAAGACGCGCATCGCCAAACGAGTTGAAGCCGAAGTTGCCAAACTTGGCGCGCGATGGGGGTCGGTGCTCGATGATGATCCGTATTTCAACCCGAATCTGCAGCGATACACGAATATTTGGAAAACAGATTCGACTTCAAAACAGTCGCTCGATGAAGCGCTGAGTTTCTTGTTGACGGTCGCCTAGTCGTTTGACTGCGGGCCGATTGCGCCGATTGCATCGAAATATTTGAGGTGTGCTTTGACGACGTAGACAGCGTCGACATCGTCGAGAATCTCGATGTTGTTTTTTTCGGCGGCGTCTAACAGATAACCCGTGAGCGTTTGCTCATCGATCACAACTTCGTCGACGATGTCTTGTCGCCGATCTACGACACCTGCTGGTTGTAGACCTTTGTCATGCAACCAGCGCATATGAAACACCAACAATTTGCGCAACTCAGCATAAGTCAGCCGCGCTTGGGTTTCGCTCGGCAAATTGTCGGCAACGAATTGAGTTGCTTGTTCGAGTTCATAAACGACACGCGGTGCGACACTGTCAAGGCGACGGGCCTCGCGACCAATGATTACTGCCGCAATTACAAAGACCAACAGTGCAGCAATGATGCTGGCAACTATCAAAACCGCAGACATGCGGTGCGAAAACTTTTAGATGCCGATGCGTTGCGCCAGAAGTTCGCGATGATAAGTCGGATCTCCGAACAGCAACTCACTCGACTTGGCGCGCTTGAAGTAAAGGTGCGCCGGGTGCTCCCATGTGAAACCGATACCACCGTGAATCTGAATGTTCTCGGCTGCGGCGTGAAAGTAAGCCTCTGAGCAATATGCCTT
>DOHD01000119.1:910-1050 GCA_003535455.1 Acidimicrobium sp. | reverse complement strand
GCGCACCACATGCCGTAATACGCAGCCGACTTTGCCGACTCAACTTCGAGCAACATATCGGCGCACTTGTGCTTGATCGCCTGGAAAGAACCAATCGGACGACCGAACTGCACGCGAACTTTTGCGTATTCAACAGCCAT
>DOHD01000119.1:0-868 GCA_003535455.1 Acidimicrobium sp. | reverse complement strand
ACTCGAGTGAGAACTTCCCAACCTTTGCCTTCGGTGCCAATCAATGTTGCTGGCACGTCGGCGAATTCAAGTTTTGCTTGCTTGCGAGTTTGATCCATCGTCGAAAGTGCTGTGCGAGTAAGACCCTTGGCGTTGCCGTCAACTGCGAAAAGCGAAACACCTTTTGCGGTGCGTGCCGAAACGATGATCAACGACGCAGTGTGGCCGTCAAGTACGAACATCTTTGTGCCAGTCAAGGCAAAACTTGAGCCCGAGCCTTTGGCCTGCATCGTGACGCCCGATTCATCCCATTTGCCTGATGGTTCGACCGATGCGAGAGTTGCAGTTGTCTCACCGCTAGCGATTGCTGGAAGATATTTTTTCTTTGCCGCATCGTCGCCAGATTGCATCAAAGTGTTTGCCGCCATGACGACTGTCGAAAAATATGGCGCGCAAAGCAATGAGCGGCCCATCTCTTCGAGCACGACGCCCAACTCGATGTAACTGAAACCCATGCCACCGAACTCTTCAGGAATATGAATGCCCATCAAACCCATTTGCGAACCCATCTGCGACCAAACTGCCGGATCGAAACCATTTACAGTTTCCATTTGTTCGCGCACTGCCGTCTCTGGCGACTTGGCGTCAAGAAACGCGCGGACGGTTTTGCGGAGCTCTTCTTGTTCTTCTGTAAAGGCAAAGTTCATGGGCTATATCTTGCCAGCGCAGGGGTGATTTTGGCTAATCGGGGATGTTGGCACAACTCGCGAATTCGCCTGTGATAATTGACCCAGATGGCGCTTTTGGACTCAGACCCAACTTTGCATTGGCGCGACGCCAATGTCGATGTGCACAAAGTGGTGGTCGGGCCGTTTGACAACAATGTTTT
>DOHD01000051.1:10291-13057 GCA_003535455.1 Acidimicrobium sp. | reverse complement strand
AACAACTTCGTAACCTCGCAAAGCGAGCATGCCAACTGCAACCGAGCCCACACCGCCGGTTGCGCCAGTAACAAGAACCGGACCTGAGCCTGGTTTGAGACCTGCTTTTTCAAGTGCGTCAATTGACAGCGCCGCGGTGTAGCCCGCGGTGCCGATCATCATTGCGGTGCGTGAGTCGAGACCTGCTGGCATCGGTACGAGCCACGAAGATTGCATGCGTGCGTATTGCGAAAACCCGCCGTGATGTGCGACGCCGATGTCATAGCCGTGGCCGATAACGCTTGTGCCAACTTTGAAACTTGCGTTCGACGACTCGACGACTTTGCCTGCGAGGTCGACGCCCCCAATAAGTGGATCAATGCGCGCAATGCGACCAGATTCGGTGCTGGCCAAACCATCTTTGAAATTGATGCCTGAATATTCGACTTGAACAAGCACATCGCCCTCGCCGAGTTGGTCGATTGGCATGTCGACAATTTTGCGCGCCCAACCCGACTCGGTTTTGCCAACTGTGAATGCACGACTTGTGTTCGGAGTGTTCATTGTTTCTTCTCTTTTCTTTTTAGTAGTTGCTTACTTTTTTAAGAGCTCACAGATTTTGATTCGGTGACTTTGTGTCAATGATGAGTCAGATAGCACCAGCATTGAGTTTGTATAGGTCCAAAATTCGTCGTGTACTTCGACGAGTTCATTGAACGCTTTAGTTGGGTTGGCAAGAGTCTTTAGATCTGCAATTTTGTAAACGCAAATATTAAAAGCAGATTGTGCGCCGACTGAAGTTGCTGCCTTATCGACAACATCTGCCCACTTGTGTTCAAACTTGAGCACCGCTTGAGGGTTGTCGAATTCTGTCATTGCCTCAGAGGTTTCGCTGAAAATTAGGCCCAGTGTTTGATTGGCGATCTTGCTGCGCAGATTTTGTAATTCGTTATTTAGTGCTTGAGCGATGTCTGCTGGTTTGTATTGTCTCGATTTTTCGCGACGCAAACTTATGTCGCCCGACTTCGCAGCGCAAAGCCAATTCTGTGGTTGGTTGATCGATGATTGCTGAACAATTTTCAGTGGCGTTGGCGCTGTTTCGTCTACGACGAGCAGCACGTGGCGACTCGCAATTTTCATTGCCCGAGCGAACAGAGTGCTTGCATCGATGTCGAGCGCATATGCCAATTGGGCGATGACATCAACCGTTGGCGTTGGCGTCTTTTTCGTTTTTGAATTTGTATTACGAGCCCGCTCGAGGGCGACGACATATGGTTGAGAGATATCTGTGCGCTCTGCGAGTTCTCGAGTTGACCAATTGAGTTGTCGTCGTTTTTCGTGAAGCAGTCTCGCAAAACCCGTCGCGTCAAAACTGAGGCGGTCAAAATTCGGGCTCGGCTTGCGATTGATCATTGTTGATAACTATAGTAATCAACAATGATTCAGAGCAAATTAGTCGCCAACTCACCGTGGCCGTTGTTTTTGCTTGCGGTTGGCGGGGGTTGGTGGTTGTTATTGCAGCACCACTTGTCGAGGGTTGGTGCGGTGCATTCGCACGCGCCGTCGAATGTGTTTCTGATGTGGGCGCTGATGACTTTGGTGATGATGTCGACGACTGCCGTGCCGGTTCTGCAGTCACTTCATAGCATCACGCAGAACGCATCGTCGTTAATTTGGTGGGCTTTTGTTCTCGGCTATTCGATGATTTGGTTCGGTTTTGCACTCGGCGCATCTTCGATGCAACTGGCGGTCGCCGAACTCGATTTGTTTGATGCGCACAATCAACTAAATCGCGCGCTCAGCGGTGCACTACTGATTATCGCCGGGCTCTATCAATTTTCGACGCTAAAGCAGCGATGTCAGTCAGAGTGTCTAGCGCCGATGCAATTCTTTTTGCGCCATTGGCGTGACGGCGTTAGTGGCGGATTAAAAATGGGTTTGCGCCACGGTGTCACCTGTGTCGGTTGCTGTTGGGCGTTGATGTTGTTGGCATTCGTCGGCGGTTTGACGAATATTTGGTTCATGGTGTTGAGTGCGGCGGTGATGGCGATCGAGAAGTTTCCTGTGATTGGACGGCGAGTCACGACACCGCTTGGAGTGCTGATCACGGTTTGGGGTGTCGCAGTATTGGCAAGTCTGTTTTCGGGTGTCGGCGGCGGGCACAATCATTTAAATCTGTAACAAAACCAAAAACGCGAAAGGAAACAAATTTATGAGCACAGAATCATGGTCAATCGAGGGCGAATTAATTTTGAATTGCAACTGCACAGTGTTTTGCCCGTGCGTTGTTTCGTTGGGCACGCATCCGCCGACAGAGGGCTACTGTCAGGCGTGGCTGGGTGTACGAATCGACAAAGGCAAATCTGGTTTGACTTTCTTGTCGGGGCTGAATGTGGCGATGCTTCTCGATATTCCCGGCAAAATGGAGCGCGGTAATTGGACGACTGCGTTATGGATCGACGAACGCGCGACTGATGAGCAGTTCGAAAAAATCGAAAATATTTTCACCGGTGCGAGCCGAGGCACGACAGGTTTGTTCAAGTTGCTCGTCGGTGAATATCTCGGCGCATCTCGTTCGCCGATTAGTTATGTCACAGAAGGTCAAAAGCGCTCTTTGAGTGTCGGCAAATTTATTCAGGGTGCTGTAGAGCCGATTGGTGGCGCTCGCGAAAACGAAGAGGTGAGCGTGGTCAACACGCAATACTGGATGGGCCCAGAAGTCGTTGTGGCTAAGGCGGCACAAGGTCGTGTTCGTGCTTTTGGCCGAGTTTGGAACTTCGAAGGTCG
>DOHD01000051.1:0-10282 GCA_003535455.1 Acidimicrobium sp. | reverse complement strand
TACACGATTTATAACCACATGTTGTTGCCGACCCGCATTCGTGGGGTCGAAGAAGATTATTTTCACCTGCGCAGCAAAGTGCAACTCTGGGATGTCTCGTGTCAGCGACAAGTTGAATTGCATGGCCCCGATGCTGCACGACTTGCGCAGTTAATGACGGTTCGTGATTTGCGCAAACTTGAGATCGGTAGATGCGCACTTGCGCCCGTTTGCGACCAGAATGGTTTTTTGCTCAACGACCCGGTTGCGATTCGAGTCGCTGAAGATCGATTTTGGTTTTCGATTTCAGACCTAGATATTTTGCTCTGGGCACAGGGCATTGCACTCGGCATGAAACTTGATGTGCAGATTTTTGAACCCGAGATTTGGCCTCTCGCGGTGCAAGGGCCAAAAGCCGAAGATGTGGTCGTTGAAGTTTTTGGCGAAGCGGTGCGCAAGACGAAATTCTTCAGGTTCGACAATCTTGAATTTCGCGGTCACAAGTTTTTGGTGGCGCGCAGTGGGTGGAGTGCCCAGGGCGGCTTTGAAATTTATGTCGATGACGCAACGATCGGCTTGCAACTTTATGATGCGTTGGCCGAAGCGGGTAAGCAGTTTGATATTGGTCCGGGTTGCCCGAATTTGATCGAACGCATCGAAGCGGGTTTGATGACTTATGGTTCTGACATTACACGTGCTGACACACCTCTCGAAGCAGCAATGGAGCAATATGTCTCGCTTGACGCAGATATCGAAGCGATCGGACTTGACGCGATTCGTGCGGTTGCAAAACGCGGTATCAATCGTCGAGTTTGTGGTTTGAAAATTGACGGTCCAAAAGTGCCCGCGAATCGCAACCCATGGCCAGTAAAAGTCGGCGGCAAACAAATTGGTTCGGTCACTTCGGCTGTTTGGTCGCCACGACTAGAGACGAATGTCTCACTTGGACAGTTGGCGATTGATTACACGGCGGTCGGCACGCAAGTTACGGTGCAGACCCCCGACGGCGAATTCGACGCAAAAGTTTCTCAAGTTCCGTTTAGCTAAGGTCGTCACAATAGAGTTAGGTCGGTGATGTTAAGCCGACCTATCAAAGTGGGATTGTTGGCCTACGGGGCGATTGGCTACGAACACAATCTGGCGGTGCAAAACACAAACGGGTTGGTTTTGGCCGCGGTTTGTGATTCAAAGCCCGAGCGAATCGCCGCAGCACGCGAACTCGCCCAAGATTTTGTCGGCTTCAGCGATGCCACCGAGATGCTCGATTCAGGCTTGCTTGATTTGGTCGTGATTTCGACGCCACCAAATAGTCACTTTCATTGGGCAAAAGAATCGCTCATGCGCGGTATTCATGTTGTTCTTGAAAAGCCGATGGCTCTCACTGTCGCCGAGTGCGATGAGTTAATTAATTTAGCCGACGACAAAAATCTGCTGCTTGTCGTGTATCAAAATCGTCGTTTTGATGCCGACTTTGTAACTATGCGATCGCTCATTGCGTCGGGGGCGATCGGCGAAGTATTTCAGCTTGAAACTTTTGTCGGGGGATATTCGCGCCCATGCGACTATTGGCACTCAGATGCAGTTGTGTCGGGCGGTGCAATTTTTGACTGGGGCAGTCACTTCATCGATCAGATTCTCAATTTAATCGGCGATGACATTGCCCATGTGAGTGGACAAAACCAAAAGCGAGTTTGGACCCACGCAACAAACGCCGATCATGCTCAAGTAACAATCACATTCAAAACCGGCAAACAAGCGACATTTGTTCATTCAGATCTGGCGGCGGCGAGAAAGCCAAAGTTTTATGTGCTCGGCACGCTTGGCGCAATCGTCGGCGATTGGAACCCAATGGCCGAACCTGCGGTTGCTGATCTACCAGCAATTTTGAAGTTGTATCGCAAAGATTCGACGTCTCAGATCGTCGAACTTGAAAAACTCGATGGTTTTGAGTTTCATCGATCGCTAGTCGAGCAATTGACTGCTGGCACACCGATGTCGGTCACGGCCCTACAGTCGCGCAATGTGGTTGCGATAATGCAGGCAGCGGAAGAATCAGCATTAAACAATTCGTCACCAATTGTGCCCAAACTGCGTCATAGTATTTCTGCAAATTTGGTTTAGCCATGTCGGTGAAATGGGGTTTTCTTGGTGCGGGGTGGATCGCCAATCGAGCAACGGCGCCGGCGGTGCATGCCGCCCACAACGCCCAGCTTTTTGGTGTGGCGAGTCGAGATGCTGCTCGCTCAAAAAAACTCGAACCACAGAATGTCTACGACTCTTACCAAGAGTTGCTAGATGATCCGCAGATTGAAGTCGTATATATAAGTCTCGCTAATCATCAACATCTTGAATGGGTATCGAGGTCGCTTGAAGCTGGCAAACATGTGTTGTGCGAAAAGCCACTTGGTCTGAATGCGCTTGAAGTTCAAGAGATGATCAATTGTTCGAAGCGCTGCAACCGTTTGTTGGTTGAAGCAGTTTGGACACGTTGGCACCCAAGATTTAAGCGCATCGTCGAATTGATTGAATCTGGCGCGATCGGTGACATTAAATCAATCGAGTCGCAATGGGGTTTCAAATCAGAAATGACCGAGAACTATCGACTTGACCCATTATTGGGTGGCGGTGCATTGCTAGATATCGGTTGTTACCAAGCAAATATGTGGGTGGCGCTCACTCAAGGTGCCAACGATTTGAAGATAGATAGTGTTGATCGAAAAATTGGCCCTACAAAAATTGATTTGACGACCAAAGTCAAAGCGATTATCAACAACAAGACGAGCGTCCAGTTGATGAGTTCATTCGAAAAAGATGTGCCCCAGATATTGAAGATTGAAGGTAGTTCTGGCATGATTGCGACTGAAGCAGGCGATGCCTTTTCGACTTGGCGCGAACCGAGTTCACTTCGGGTCAACGATCGCATCGAGCACTTTCAAAATGTCGACGCGTTTGTCGAAATGATTCAAGAAGTGAGCGAAAATGTTTCGACGGGTTCGGGGTGGGTTATGCCCGTTAGTGATTCGCTGCGGGTAGCCCAAATTCTTGACAAAATTACTTCAACTTCGACCAATGAATAATCGGGAGCAGAGTTTCGTGAGATCAAAGCTGATGGCAATATTTCTGATCGTGGTTACTGGTTGCGCAAACGCCGACCAAGGGTCGAACAGTCAGAGCGTCGGTTGCGAACTAGGCGACGTGATTCAAGGACGGGCGATAAAAATTGCGACAACCGTTGCGCCAATCACGAGCATTGTGGCAAACATTGCAGGTAGCACATCGACGATGATCACTGGCATAGTGCCCGAGGGCACTAACTCGCACACTTTCGAACCGAAACCAAGTGACGCGGCGACGCTCGAATCAGCAGACATCGTGTTTATCAACGGCTTGGTGCTCGAAGAGCCGACTAAAGATCTCGCCTTGGCAAATATTCGAAGTGGCACGAACATTTGCGAACTCGGCACCGAAATTTTGCCCGAGTCTGAATATTTGTACGACTTCTCGTTTCCGAAAGAGGGTGGCAAGCCAAACCCTCACTTATGGACAAACCCGCCGATGGCAAAAAAGTATGCGCAAGTTGTTAGAGATGTGCTCGTGCGTCGAGACCCGTCGAACGCTGCTGTTTACGAAAAAAACTTTGCCGCCTTTGTGGTCAAGATCGATGCTCTCGACAAGGCGCTGAGAGAGTCAGTGGCGTCAATCGCCGAAGGTCAACGCAAACTGCTGACATATCATGATGCATACGCCTACTTTGCTCTTGAATATGGTTTTACCGTGATTGGGGCAATTCAACCTTCGTCGTTTGACGAACCAACCCCAAAAGAAATTGCAGAGTTGATTTCGCAAGTTAAAGCCCAAGAAGTAAAGGCTATTTTCGGTAGCGAAGTGTTTCCGTCGACCGTGCTCGAACAAATCGGTGCCGAGACCGGTGTGCGATATGTCGATGTACTTCGCGATGACGACCTGATTGGCAAACCTGGCGATGCCGAGCATTCATGGCTAGGTCTGATGCGTTTCAATTTTGTAACGATGGTCGAAGCGCTCGGTGGCGACGCCTCGGCATTGAAGGCCGTCGACGTGCGTGATGTGACCAAAGATGAGGCTGTTTATCCTCAGTGATCTCGACAGCCCGTTGATTGTCTGCGAGCACGTCTCGTGCACGTACGGCAACGCACCAGTTGTCGAAGACGTCTATTTGAAAATCAATCGAGGCGAGTTTCTCGGCATCGTTGGCCCGTCTGGTTCGGGCAAAACGACGTTGCTCAAAGCAATTATCGGCTCGCAACCTGTGGCGCATGGCTCGATCGAGACCAAACCCGATTTGACGATTGGTTATGTGCCTCAAGTCGAAACGGTTGATTGGTATTTTCCGGTGACGGTAGAAGAAGTGATCGTGATGACGCGATCAAAGACAAAATTGTGGCCACGAATAACATCGAAAGAGCGACGCGATGTTCGAGCAGTGCTCGAAAAACTCGGCATTGCAGATGTCGCGAGTCGGCATATTCGCGAACTCTCTGGCGGGCAACAACAGCGTGTATTTCTTGCACGAGCAATGTTCTGTGAACCAGATATTTTGATTTTGGACGAGCCGACATCTGGGGTCGATGTGCGAACACGGCACGAAATTTTGCATCTTCTTGCCGACCTGCACGACGACGGCCTCACAATCCTGCTGACAACGCACGACCTAAACGGTTTGGCTGCCCACTTGCCACGGGTGGTGTGTTTCAAAAAAACCGTGATCGCAGACGGCAGCCCGCGTGAAGTATTGACCCCGCAAGTTCTTGAGACAACTTATGGTGCACCGATGGATGTGCTCGAGCACGGTGGCATGCCGTTGGTAGTTGATCACGGTCGAGTTGCGATGCGCGGAGAAGGCAAATGATTTTTGCGGTCGATATTTTTGAGCCGTACGGCTATCAGTTTTTTCAAAACGGATTGGTCGTGGCGACCATCGCCGGGGCGTTGTGTGGTTTGTTAGGCGTCTTCGTTATTTTGCGCGGCATGAGTTATATCGGGCACGGTTTGTCGCACGCGGTGTTTGGCGGCGCCGCAGCGAGCGCCGTGCTTCGGGTCAACTATTTTTTGGGCGCGGGTTTTTGGGGCCTCATATCTGGGTTGTTGATCGCTCGCGTCGCACGCCGTCGCGTGATCGGCGCAGATGCTGCCATTGGCGTCGTGACGACGGCTTCGTTCGCACTTGGGTTGGCATTGATGAACCGTTATGGTCAAGCCTCGAAGAGCATCGAGGCAGTGTTGTTTGGCAGTGTGCTTGGTGTGAAAGTCGAAGATATCTATGCTGTCGCGTTCGTTGCTTTGTTGGGCCTTGCAGTCGTGGTGCTCGGGTATCGAAAGTTGTTGTTTTCGACATTTGATCGCGATGTCGCTCAAGTCAGCAATGTTCGGGTTTCGCTCGTCGAAGGTGTTCTGTTGGTAATGATTTCGTTGACGATTCTGGTGACAATGCGCGTGATCGGTACTTTGTTGATTTCGGCGTTGCTCGTGATACCTGCAGCGTCGGCGCGAATGACGACAAATAGTTTTTCACGTCTTCTCTTCGTCTCGCCACTCATCGGTTCAGTAACTTGCTTTGTTGGCATGAACTTGAGTTATCACCTAGATACATCGGCAAGTGCGACGATTATTCTTTTAGACGCAATCGTCTTCGTAGTTGTCTATGCAGTTGCGGGCACAAGAAACCGCATGAAGATGGCGTCTCTCGGGCATCTCTAATTTTCGCACTAGTTTCTGCGAACGATTTAGCTAATTCGAAAACCCCACTGCGCGCCCTCTGGTGTGTCTCGAACTTCAATGTTCAGCGCAATCAGCCGGTCGCGAATGATGTCTGACAAATCGAATCGTTTATCGGCGCGAACTTGGGCTCGCAAGTCGAGCAACACCTGGATGTACGGCCCCAACACATCTCGCGGGTCGCGCAGACCACCTGTTGCGGCTTCGGCCAAACGCGTGATCATGCTGCGCAAAACTGCTCGAGCGTGATCAGTTGCGTCGCTCTGCAGAGTGTCACCAGACCAGCCGGTAATTGCGTCGTCTAATTCGAGTGCGGCTCGTGCAGCACCGTCGGCGTCAGAGTTGGCAATCGCCGTTGTGAAGACATTGTTCAATCGATCGGTGGCTTCGCGAAGATTGTTGTCAAAGATCGCCGGTGTATCAGTCACTGGTGTATTGCTCACGGGTTTTTCAGTCAAAGTTTTTGTTTGTTTCGTATTTCGTGTTGCCGCCGACGCCGGGTCACGCAGCCTGTCTAGTGAGAATGTTTCGCCTGAAGCAATCTGTGTTGATTCACCTTGAATTCGAATCGTGACGACACCTTTGCCGACGACATTCACGGTTTCGGTGTCAAGATCGATGACCATGCCGGTGTGTTCATCGACACCGAGCACGAAAACATCTGCAGGAAGTTCACGCTCGAGCATCGACAATCGCCGTTCACCCATATAACAAAAACGCGTGTCGTGATGACCGCCTTCGGCATTGTTGTAGTGCGGAATTAGGGCAACGTTGACACCAATTTCGCCGAGAATGTTCAGACCGTCTAGCCAGCGCGGGTCTTCGCCAACTTTGTAGATTTCATAAACAGGCAAAGTGAATTGCCCAAGTGTCAGCGCGGCCGCAGAAGCAAACGTCACAATTCCGCCGTCGCGAAGTTTTTTGCCCAGTAGACCGGCAAGTGGCGTGCCAGACCACTGTCGCAAAGCATATGTCGGCGAGCCCGGACCGGCAAAAACATAATCGGCGTCGGCAACTTTTTGTAGACCGCGCTCGACGCTTAGAGAATCAGCACCAATTATTTCTGTAAGGCCTGCCACTTCGAGATCGAGATTGACGCTTGTTTGAAAATAATCGACGGCTTTTGACGCAAGTTCGGGTGCGTTTTCTTGAAAGCCGTATGGCGTGTCGAGCAAAACGGCGCGCGCAGATTTTGGCAGTTTGCTCGCAAGCATGCGATGAGTTGTAACCATCGTCGGCGCAGTTTCGCCCGAACCCATTACGGCAAGAATGCGTGGTGTAGTCATCAGAAGAACCCGTCGGTTAGTGCTGCATGCACAACTTGAGCGAAACGCTCGGGTTGTTGGGCATGCAGGTCGTGATCAGCAGGGCTAAACCATTCAACCCGAACTTTTGGCACTAATTGCTTGGCAAGTTCGATCGAGTCGCGTTTTGTTTCGTTAAACACGCCTTGTCGGCCTTCTGCTGGCACAAACATCACCGGCACAGAGATCTGACTATATATATGTGTTGGTCGATGTTGCCACAAGCCTCGCAAAATTTGCATGTGGCGCTCGAGAGTCAACCACGGTTGCAAAGTGCCGTCGGGCAAATGCTGCATGCACGCCATCGCGCCGTTTATTCCGGTTTCGGGCCAGTCAGGGTGACCGCGTCGCAACATATTTCGAAAGTCATCGATGCGTGTTCCGGCGATCGCGGGTGGCTTTAACGCACTGGCACAATCATCCCAATTCGGATAATGCTTTTGTAACTCGATGAAGCCGCCGTCGACACACACGACGCCACGCACTAACTCGGGGTGGGTGTGTGCGAGTTCGAGCACAACGTTGCCGCCCCACGATTGTCCGCAGACAAGCGGATTGATGAAACCATCTTTTTGAATTGCGAGCAGAAATTCGCCGACATCTTGGGCGACAGTTTTCATGTCGTATCCAGAGTCGGGCTTGTCGCTTTGGCCGTGACCCCGCAGATTAACCGCAGTGACAAGGTGGCCGAGTGCGCTCAATGCAATTGCGGCGCCATGCCACAACATCGCGTTCGACGNNCTATCGGTGGTTCGTGGTGTGTTTTTGCGTGACCCCAAGTGATCGACTGCAATTTGATGTTGCTTGCAGTGGCAACGAACGCGGTGCTCGCGATGTCTTGATTCACTTGTTCTCAAACACCCTTCGTGATGTAGCACAGTTCGGTTTAACAACTATCAGAGTATTCTGCAGGAGTGATCAAATTGTGAGCGAAATAGTTTTGTTGGCGAATTTTTTGGTTTCGGCGGTGATGACGGGCGTCATCTGGTTTGTGCAGTGGGTGCATTATCCGTTGTTGGCGACCGTGCCGGTTGATCGGGCAGTCGAAACAGCGGTCGAGCACCAACGACGCACGGGTCAAGTGCTGGCTTTGCCGATGGCTACTGAAGGTGTGACGACCTTGTGGTTGCTTGTCAGTCGCCCTGATGCGGTGAGTTTGGTTTTGCCATGGGTCGGCGCGGTGTTGTTGGCAGTTGCATTGGGTAGCACCGTTTTTTTGTCGGTGCCGTTGCACACAAAAATGGCGTCGAACCCGACAGCCGAAGTTGGTCGAAGACTCGTCGCGACCAATTGGCCACGAACAATTGCGTGGACGGCGCGGGCGGTCGTGTGTGCAGCGATGTTGATGCAAGTTGTTCGTGCATAACGAGATGCGATGAGTTATTCAGAGGTTTGCCCTCAGCCCGTTCGTCGTGCGGTGATGAAACAAGGTTGGTATGACCTTGCGTATATTCATTTTCGTTACAGCGTCGAAGAGGTTGCGCGAATTTTGCCCGACGGGCTTGAAGTCGACGTCTGCGATGGCTCGGCGTGGGTGGGTTTGATTCCGTTTTCGATGCGCGGCATCGGGGTGCCGGGTTTGCCCGCAGTGCCGTATTTCGGTTCGTTTGCCGAAATAAATGTGCGCACCTATGTGCGACGCAATGGCGTGCCTGGTGTTTGGTTTTGTTCGTTGGACATCAACCGGTTGCTGCCGACGATCGTCGCGCGCACGACATACACATTGCCTTATTGTTTTGGTCGAGCCAGCAATAGGCGAGTGGGCGACGAGTTGTACACGATGGTCGAGCGCCGTTGGCCGCGCGGCGATCGCGCCGCAAACACGAATATACATTTGAGAATTGGCGAGCCGATTGTTGCGCCGTCTCCGCTTGAGATTTTTCTTAGCGCGCGCTGGGGGCTTTATACGACGACTCGTGGTGGCAGTTTGCGATATGCGCCAATTTCACACGAGCCGTGGCGATTGCAGCGCGCAGAAATTGTCGCGCTAGATGATTCGCTGATTGAGGCCGCAGGTTTTGTGGCGCCGAATTCGAAAGTTAACGGCGAACCACATGTGATGTATTCGCCTGGCGTGCCCGTGCGCGTCGGTTTGCCGAAGCGCGTTGGTTGATTTGCGTGCGCCGACGCGAGCTNNTTTTTTGTGGTGCCCGGACGATAGTTATCGCGATCGGCTGCTGCGCGCAGAGAAGTCATCCCATAAACAAATGCGCCAGTCATCACGATAAGAAAGATCACGCTTCCAAAACCGAAAAGTGCCGCGAGTGACATGGCTAACTCTTTTTGCCTTGACCGGCCAACATGAACGCGCCAAGTGCGAGAATCGACGGGACCCAAACGCCGACGTAAATGCCATTCAAGCGATCTTCGACTGAGTTGCTCTGAAAATAGAGCCAGACGCTTAACACGAGGCTTGCTGCCGCGGCGAGAAGTGTGGTTACTCGCAAAACTGTTTCTGGTTTCATTTAGTGAAATCCTCCGCTGTTAATTTCTGTAGCCAAGCATAGACCAGAGGCGACTTTTGATCGTGTCAGAATGTGCGTTAGTTATGGCAAATTTAAGCCTGTTTAGTGAACCACGCGAGTTGTTGCCGTTCGACGGAAGTGCAATTTTGCACAATCGATTTTTTGACGAGGCGTTTTCTCGTGAGGCGTTTGAAAAATTGCGAGAAAGTACGCCCTGGGAGCAGCCAGAGATCGTGATGTTCGGCAAGAAATATGCGCAAGCGGGTTTTTCGACTTGGCACACCGACACGGGCGTGAGATACGTGTATTCGGGCATCGAACGCGTTGCCTACCCGATGACCGAGATTTTGCACGAGTTTCGTCGGCGCTGTGAAGTCGCGGCGGGGGCGAAATTTAATTCGGTTTTGGTCAATCTTTATCGCGACGGTCGCGACAGCGTAAGTTGGCATTCAGATAACGAGGCGATTAACGGTCGCGAGCCGACGATTGCGTCGGTGAGTTTGGGTGCGACACGGCGCTTTGACTTGCGGCATCGAGAGACTAAACAAACTGTCAAAGTTGATCTAGAAGATGGATCGTTGCTCGTGATGTCGGGGCTCTCGCAGCAATGCTGGGTGCATCAGATTGCTAAGACTGCGCGGCCAGTTGGCCCGCGAATAAATTTAACTTTTCGGCTGGTGAAACCTGTTTAGGCGTTTCGCGTTTTTGAGCGCGCGCGGCGATGGTTCTAAATTTGCCGAGTTAGTTCGCGGCGCCGACAGATTGCGCGCGCAGTGTGAT
>DOHD01000127.1:4557-5199 GCA_003535455.1 Acidimicrobium sp. | reverse complement strand
GTTTTGCCAACTTTTCGCCATCAACCGTGCACTTCAATTGCCATTTGAGTTGACCACGAACACCAGTTGATTCAACGCTGCGAATCAACGCATGTGCCTCTAGAGATTTGATCGAGCGATAGACAACGGGTCGACTAAGCGTGAGAACTTCGCCAAGAACTGTTTCGACCTCAAATTGCTTGGCAAGTTGATAACCGTGGCTTTTGCCATTGCTTATTAGAACCAGACAGGCACCTTCAATCAGATCAAGCGAAGGTTTTTTGCTCATAGGCGACTAATAGTACATAAAAAACTATCGGATAGTTTGTATGCGACTATTAGCCTTCGAATCATGTTTACACCCAAACTTATGGCGATTCGACGTTTGGCGGTTGTCGCAATTCTTGCTTGGTTCGCGTGTGGTCAATTCGTTTCGGCCAAAAGTTATGCGACTGCACCAACAGTTGTCTGGCTCGCCAGTTCGTTGCCAGATTCGACGCGAATCGAAGTTTCGAAAATAGTTGAAACCGATTCGACCGCCCAGATGAAACTAAACACTCGGGGTTCGTGTGTTGTCAAAGGCAAATATATCGCCACACAGAAAGTTGGCACCTGCCAAATTGAGTTGCGCTTGGCGGCATCACCAAAATTCGCGGCAATCAC
>DOHD01000127.1:327-4402 GCA_003535455.1 Acidimicrobium sp. | reverse complement strand
TTGGTGCGAAATCAATTGGCAATACTCGTCCAGCGTGGCAACCCGCAAAAAATAAGTTCGCTAAATGACTTGACCCGAAGCGGGCTTAAGGTTGTGCTCTGCGACATTTCGCAACCCTGCGGCAAATATGCGGCGACTGTTCTTACAAAAGCAAATGTTTCGTTCACCGTTGCGAGTCGCGAGGCAAGTGCGAGTGGCGTCGTGTTGCGTGTCGGCCTCGGCGAAGCAGATGCTGGCATCGCTTATGTCACCGATGGTCTTGTCGCAGGTGACAAGGTTGATGCGATAAAAATCGCCGAGAACTTAAATTTGATTGCCGATTACCCGATAGGTGTTGCAACATCACCAACCACAAAAGACCGGGCGGCCATCTCGGCTTTTATGGCGACAGCATGTGGCAAAGTTGGTCGCCAAATTTTTGTCGACAACGGGTTCATCCTGCCGTGAAGAGAAGCTTGTCTGCCCCGCGCGGACTAATTCTGTTTGCGGTTCCCGCGGTGGCAATTGTTGTCGTGCCGATGGTCGCGGTGATTCTGCGTGCAAATTGGTCAAATTTTTTGGCGTCGATTTCAACTGACGTTTCGCGCACGGCACTTGTACTGTCGATGCGAACATCGCTCTTGACCACAAGTTTGGCGTTAATTTTTGGCACGCCACTCGCATGGTTATTGGCCAGTCGCGAGTTCAAATTCAAATCGTTGTTGCGGGCGTTGTGCGTTTTGCCGATGGTTCTGCCGCCTGTCGTGGGGGGTGTCGCGTTGTTGTATGCGTTTGGTCGGCGTGGCGTGGTTGGCTCGGCGTTGAATGATTGGTTTGGTTGGCAATTGGCATTCACGCAAACTGCGGCAGTGTTGGCGCAATTTTTTGTGGCGGCGCCATTTTTTATAGTCGTTATGGAGGCCGCATTCGGGCAGATCGACCAACGCGTTGTCGGTTCTGCACGCACTTATGGTGCAGGCCCGTGGCGAACATTTGTCACTGTGACTCTGGGGCTCGTGCGGCCGTCTTTGGTTGCCGCGCTCGTGTTGACTTGGGCGCGAGCGCTAGGCGAATTTGGTGCGACGATCGCGTTTGCCGGCAACACCGAAGGTCGAACTCAGACCGTGCCCCTTGCCGTCTTTAGCCAACTCGAGTCGGGTGACGACTCGGCACTGGCTCTTTCGATGTTGATGATGTTTGTTTCGTTGATCGTTCTTGTCGCATTGCGTGGCAAATGGATTTCTGCGTTGCGTCGGGGTTTTTGATGTCGCTTGAAATGCATTGTCGCCTGAAAAGAACAAAATTTGTTCTTGATGTTGAACTTTCGATTGCACCTGGTTGCGTGTTGGCAATCACGGGTGAAAATGGCTCTGGAAAGTCATCGACGATTGACATGGTTGCAGGGCTGCTCGCGTGCACCGAAGGCAAGATCGCGCTCGCAGACACAGTTTTCGACGATTCGACAACCAATCAATTCGTGCAACCCGAGATGCGTGGTGTGTCGACCGTTTTTCAAGGCGGAGGTTTGTTTTCGCACCTGAGTGTCAAAAAAAACCTCTTGTTTGGTCGTGGTGCTGATTTCAAAAATACGGCGAAATTTGAAGCCACGGTCGAGCGATTTAATTTGGCCGACCTGTTGTCGCGCAAGCCGTTGACTCTCAGTGGTGGTCAACGCCAACGGGTCGCACTCGCTCGGGCGTTTCTTTCGCCCTCAGAAATTTTGTTGCTCGACGAGCCGACTAATTCACTTGACGCTGTTTCTCGCGATGAGGTACGCCGTGCGATGAAGAGTTTCTTTGCGACATACGAAGGCATCGTCATTTTGGTTTCGCATGACGCCGATGAAGTCGCCGAAATCGCGACGCGGGTTGCAAATATCGAAGTTGTGTCTCGAGACATTACGACAGCGCGGCTGAGCGCATAATCGCATCGATTATTGGCAAACGACTGAAGCCAAATACAGTGTGGCGATGAGCGAAACACAAAATTCTTTGGTGACAGTCGAGATAATCGACGGTGTTGCGGTTATAAAACTCGATGACGGCAAAGCCAATGCGCTGTCGTTGCCGATGCAAAGCGCCTTTAACTCGGCACTTGATCAAGCGCAGCAAGCCAAATTGCCAGTGGTGATAACTGGTCGTTCGGGCATTTTGTCGGCAGGTTTTGACCTGAAGACGCTGGCCGCGAGCGGTCAACCCGCGGTCGACATGCTCAACGGCGGCATCGANNGCGATGGGGGTGTTCTTGTTGCAATGTGGCGACTATCGAATTGGTGTTGCTGGCAACTTCAAATATTCAGCCAACGAAGTGGCTATTGGCATGACGATGCCATGGTCGACTATCGAGATCTTGCGTCAGCGATTAACGCCCGCGGCGCTTTCGCGAGCAGTTCTGTTGGCTGAGACCTTCACGCCGACAAATGGTGTTGAAAACGGATTAATCGATCGCGTCGTGGCAACCGAAGCAGAACTTTTGCCGACAGCCCTTGGAACTGCAAAATCTTTCTCGGCGCTCAACGGCGCTGCTCACGCGGCAAGCAAAAATCGTTTGCGAGGCGAAGTTGTTGCGGCTATTCGCGACGGGCTTGCCAAAGACCTAGACGGTTGGAAGAAACTTTTTCTTTGAGTTGCGAAAGGCCCGCGAACTAGTTTGCTGAGGCGTCAGCTTTTGCCAAACAATTTGGACAAAGTATCTTCGATGTTTTTTCAGCGCAGTCTTGACAGACCAAGAACAAACAACGACATTCTAAGTTCGCACAATCATAAAACTGATTGGCGCTCGACGAGCAATAGTCGCACTTGCCAAGAACCTTGGCATGGTCGCTGAAATCGACTTTCAATCGCTTGTCGAAAACATAAAGAGAACCTTCCCATAACGAGTCGTCGCCGAATTCTTCGCCGTAGCGCACGATGCCACCGTCGATTTGATAGACCTCTTTGAAGCCTCGATTTTTCATCAACAGTGAGAGAACCTCGCATCGAATACCACCTGTGCAATAGGTGACGATCGGCTTTTCTTTGAGGTGGTCGTATTTACCACTTTCAAGTTCGCCGACGAAGTCGGGTGTTGTTGCCACATCAGTAACGACAGCATTCTTAAATCTTCCGATACGAGCCTCGTAGGCGCTGCGACCGTCAAAGAAAACGACCTCATCGCCACGTTCGGCAACGAGACTGTTAACTTCGGCTGGTTTGAGATGAACGCCACCACCAACGATGCCGTTCGCATCGACGACGATTTCTTCGGGCCGACCGAATGTGACAATCTCGTCGCGAACCCGAATTTCAAGTCGCGGAAACTCGTCGCCTTTACCCTCTGACCATTTGAAGTCGATTTCTTTGAACGGTGCGAACTCTTTTGTGGCGCGAACATATTTTTTGACGCTAGTCATTGATCCGCCGACGGTGCCGTTGATGCCATGTTTTGAAATGATTATTCGACCATTGAGATTGAAACGCTCACACAGTGCGCGCTGCCAAAGCCGAATAGCCTCAGGGTCGGCAATCGGCGCGAACTTATAAAAGAGCAATATTTTTGACGGTTCTATGGTTGCAATTTTATGAGGGGATTTACGCAGAACGAACGGCGTAGCCTGATTAGCCATGGAAATCATGCAGTCGCAAAAACTGGCCAATGTCTTGTATGACATTCGTGGCCCCGTGCTCGAAGAAGCAAAGCGACTTGAGGCGCAAGGTCATCGCATAATAAAACTAAATATCGGCAACCCGCAACCGTTTGGTTTCGAAACTCCGCCCGAAATTCTGGTTGAAGTTGTTCGCAATTTGCCGACCTCCCAGGGATATTCAGATTCGCAGGGCATCTTGTCGGCGCGAACTGCAGTTGTGCAAAATTACCAATCAAGAGGCATCGACATCACAGATGTTGACGATGTTTGGCTTGGCAACGGAGTAAGCGAGTTAATTCAAGTGGCGCTTAATGCATTGCTTGACGAGGGCGACGAAGTTTTGATTCCGGCACCCGACTATCCATTGTGGACAGCAGCGACAAGTCTCTCGGGTGGCACGCCCGTGCACTATTTGTGCGACGAATCAAACGGCTGGATGCCGATGATCGAAGACATTCGGGCCAAAATCAC
>DOHD01000127.1:0-148 GCA_003535455.1 Acidimicrobium sp. | reverse complement strand
TCACGATGTTGACGAATATGAGATTGTGTGCAAATGTGCCGGCACAACACGCGATTCAAACAGCGTTGGGCGGCCGACAGAGTATCCGTGATTTGGTTCTGCCAGGTGGTCGACTACTTGAGCAACGTGATGCCGCGGTGACGGCGCT
>DOHD01000181.1 GCA_003535455.1 Acidimicrobium sp. | reverse complement strand
GCTCACCAACCAACTGATGTCGATCAAGTTGCACGTTGTACTCTTGCATCAACCGACTTTGCCCCGCGGCCGCAAGCGCCTGCAATGTGGGCATATCTGTCGGTCTTTTGCCAAGTTTCAATGCTGCGACACCACCCGCAACCGCACCCGAAGTAACGATTAAAACCTCGTGGTTCAATTTGCGCAGTAGCGCAACTTCTTCGCACAATGAACTGACTGCAGCCGAATTGATACTGCCTTCAGATGTCGTGATCGACGACGTGCCAATTTTTACAACGACGCGCATTTCTATTGCTCCGGCGTGTAATCAAACGAGAACGTGCCAATCCAAACGATTGCGCCTTCGGTTGCGCCCGCGCGCGCCAGCAATCGCGGTATACCCAATCGCGACATGCGGTCGTCGATGTAGTTCAAGGCGTCGGCGTTCGTCAGATCGTTTAGTGCAATCGAGCGCTCGATGTCACGACCATGCAGACGAAACTCGTTGCTACCGAGTCGCTCGACTCTCGTGCCTTGCGGTTCTGGTCGAAACGTCACTGGCCCGATCGGTGCGGGTTCAGTCGTGCGCGCTTCAGCCACGAGAACAGCCAATTGATTTAATACATCGCGCACACCGTCGCCTGTCACAGCAGAAATTTTTGGTCCTGTCCACGCGGCGATCATCTCTGGAGTCGCCGAATCTGTCTTGGTGCCGACGACAAGTCGAGGGCGATCGAGAAGTTCGGGCTGATATGCCTTTAGTTCGCGCAGTAAAATTTCTTGTTGTTCGGCTGGCGAAATTTCTTCCATCGAGACCAAGTCGATCAACACACACAAAACCCGTGCGCGTTCGATGTGACGCAAAAATTGATCGCCTAAACCTTTGCCTTGGCTCGCACCTTCGATGATGCCCGGTATATCGGCGATCACAAACTCAGTCGTGTTGTTCAAACGCACGACACCAAGATGCGGCTCAAGAGTCGTAAACGGATAATTTGCGATCTTCGGTTTGGCCGCCGAGACCGAACTAATGAATGTGCTCTTGCCGGCATTAGGAAACCCGACCAACGCAACATCGGCCATCAACTTCATTTCCAGTTTCAGCCAACGCTCTAAACCGTGTTCACCCTGCTCGGCAAATTTTGGTGCGCGACGACGATTCGACAAGAATCGCGCGTTGCCACGACCACCTTCACCGCCTTGAGCAGCCAACCATCGTGCGCCGTGCGTCGCAAGGTCTGCCAAAATTTCTCCAGAGTAAAGATCTTTCACGACCGTGCCTTCGGGAACTTTGACCAAAAGTTCTTCGCCACGTCGACCATGCAAGTCTTTGCCCATCCCTGAAACACCATCTTGCGCACGACGATGCGGGTGATCACGAAACGCCAACAAACTCGCCACGTTTCGGTCGGCCTCAAGCCACACCGAACCACCATTGCCACCGTCGCCACCGTTCGGGCCACCGTGAACAACTGGCCCCTCGCGACGAAAACTCACGCAGCCACTACCCCCGTCACCGCCACGCACATTAAGTTGGGCTTCGTCGACAAACGCGCTCATGGTCTCCTCGGGGTCTGCCTGCATCGCGCTGTTACACGCCGATAAAGCTGGCTTTTCAAGGCTACAAGCGACAATCTGGGCTCACCCGTTGCCTATGGTTGTGTAAATGGTTATTGAGGATAAGCACGGGCGCACGACGCGAGATTCGCAGCCGTCGCTAAATTCGCAGCCGTCGCGCGCTCAAGCATGGGCCGAGACCATGCACGGTCACAGCGTCGACGCCGACGTCGAAATTCGTCTCGCCCACTCAGACTCGTGGGCTGGTTCAGGCTCGCGCGATTTGGTCGACCGGCGCAAACGTGAAGAACTTGAAGATCAAAATCTCACCGTTCTTGCCACGCGTAGTTTTGCCGCCGGCAATCGCGCAATCGAAGAAGAACCAGACAAGTTTCGAACCTGTTTCGAGCGCGATCGAGATCGCATTTTGCACGCGTCATCTTTTCGTCGACTTGCTGGCAAGACGCAAGTGTTCGTGTTTCCGCAAGATCACCAACGCACGCGACTGACTCACGCGCTTGAAGTCGCCCAGGTTGCGACATCGGTTGCACGCGCGATCGGTGTCAATGTTGCACTCACCGAGGCGATCGCTTTGGGTCACGACTGCGGGCACGGCCCTGGTGGTCATGCGAGTGAAGATGCCTTGTCGCCATATGTCGATGGCGGTTACGACCATGCGGTTTGGGGTGCCGACGTCACGCTCGTGCCGCTCAATTTATGCAGTGAAACTCTCGACGGCATCCGCAATCACTCGTGGTCGCGGCCGGCACCCAAGACACCCGAAGGTGAGGTCGTTTCGTGGGCCGATCGCATCGCATATGTTTGTCACGATTTTGAAGATGCCGTGGCTGCGGGTGTCGTGACCACCGAGCGATTGCCTGAAATTGTGCGCAGTGTTTGCGGCGTGCGACGCGACGACCAACTGCGCGCTTTCATCAGCGCGATGATCAATGCGACCGCGGCTACTGGTCGGGTCGCAATGACGAGTCAATGCGCCGATGCGTTGGCGGCGTTTCGCAAATTTAACTACGAAAATATTTATATGCGGCGCGAGTCACGGGCGCAAGCAGAATCGGTCATCAGTTTGTTGCGCGCGCTCGTCGAGCATTATGTGGCGAATCCGAAACTTATGTATAGCCCCGGCGAACGTGATCTCTTCGACCCAAACAGTGCCGAGGCGGTCAAACTCGCCGTCACTTATGTCGGTGGCATGACCGACCGCTTCGCTTGCCGCCAAGCGATGTCGCTTCTCAATTGGCCCGAGTCACAACTACCCCAAGGCATCGGCACCGAAAAATGAGACTTGACTCATGACCCAAAAAATGTGGATTGATACTGACACGGCGTCGGATGATGCGGTGGCGTTGATACTTGCGCTCAAGAGCAAGTCAACCGAAGTGCTCGGCATCTCAATCGTGGCCGGCAACGTGCCAATCGACTTAGGGGTGCAGGCCGCTCTCTACACGCTCGAAATGTGCGGTGCCAAGACACCGGTGCATGTTGGCGCACACAAACCTCTTGTGCGAAATTTTTCATCGGCACAAAATGTGCACGGCTCAGACGGCATGGGCGACATCGGTTTGAAACTCTCAGGCCGAAAGCCGACTTCAACTCACGCGATCAGCGAAATGATCGCCACGTTTCGGGCATCACCAAAAGAAATAGACCTCGTCACTCTCGGGCCGCTGACGAATATTGCCCTTGTGCTTTCGATAGAACCGCAATTTGCCAAATGGGTGCGGCGTTGCGTGATTATGGGTGGCACCGGCGCGCTACCGGGCAACGTCACCGTCGCTTCAGAGTTCAATGTTTGGGCCGACCCCGAAGCCGCGCGTATCGTATTCGACTCTGGGTTGCCCCTCGAGATGGTCGGCTGGGACGTATCAGTCGCCGATGCTGTCATTTCAGATGAACTCGCCGTCGAGTTGAGCAATCTCGGCAAACTAGGCAATTTTGCGATGACGATTCAACGCCAGGTGCGCGAATTCTGTCGCACCGAAACCAAACTTGACGGCTTCGACCTGCCAGACCCGATTGCGATGGCAGTTGCACTTGACTCGAGCATCGTCGAATCAGAGATTAAAAAACATGTGCGAGTCAACCTTGGCTTTGGCGACACGCGTGGTCAAACGATGGTTGACCATCTAAATACAGTCAATAAAAGCGACAACTGTCGTGTCGTATTGCGCGTCAATCGCCAAAAATTTATCGCGATGCTGCGCACAGCACTAGAAGAAAAATAATTGCGAGCAGTGCTCGCGACGATCAGCGAACCTTATTAGTTAGTCGCTGGGTTGACATCGACGACCTTACGGCCACGACGCTCACCGAACTTGACGCTGCCATTGACAAGCGCGAACAACGTGTCGTCGCTGCCTTTGCCGACATTCCTGCCAGGGTGCACTTTCGTGCCGCGCTGACGAATCAAAATTGTGCCGGCGTTGACTAAAGTGCTGTCAAACACTTTCACGCCGAGGCGCTGAGCATTTGAATCTCTGCCGTTTCTTGTAGAACCGCCACCTTTGGTTTTTGACATGGTTCAGCCTTTCGCAATCGAAGTAATTTCAACGAGGCTATAGCGCTGGCGATGACCGAAACGACGGCGCTGGTTGGTGCGACGTTTGTACATGAAGCCGTCGATCTTTTTGGCCGTAACTTCGCCCAAGACTTTGCCCTTGACCGAAGCCTTGGCAAGTTGCGCTGGCGTAGCGAGAACATTCTCGCCGTCGACGAGCATCACCGGAGTGAACGAAACCTCTGAGCCAGTTTCGACACCCAACAGTTCAACCTGAACTTGTTGACCCTTTGAAACTTTCTCTTGTTTAGAACCAGAAGAGATTATTGCGTACATATTGAACTCAGAGCCTATCTGTATGAACCGCCGAAAATTACCCGAAAAACGGGCAAAAATCGACTGAAATAATTAGTCGAGCATCGAGTGGTCAACCATGATCCCTCGACCTTCACAATTTGGGCACGTGTCGGCGAAATTCGTCAACAAGCCCTCGCCGATGCGTTTTCGGGTCATTTCAACGAGTCCCAGTTCTGAAATTTCAAAGACCTGAGTGCGGGTTTTGTCGCGCGAAAGAGCATCTTTGAAGCGTTCGAGAACTTTGCGACGGTTCTCGCGAATATCCATGTCGATGAAGTCGATGACGATAATGCCGCCGATGTCTCGCAACCGCAATTGACGCGCGATTTCGTCGGCAGCCTCGAGGTTGTTGTTGAACACGGTCTCTTCGAGGCTGGTCTTGCCGATGTTTTTGCCCGTATTCACATCGATTACGGTCAGTGCTTCGGTGTGTTCGATAACCAAAGAGCCACCCGAAGGCAACCAAACTTTGATGTCGAGCGCCTTGTGAATTTGCTCATGCACGTGCTGTTTTTCGAACAACGAAAGCCCCTCGGCCTGCGTGTCGTGAAATTCGACGCGATCTAAAAACTCGGGGTTGAAGTCGCCAATATATTGACTTACTTCCTCGAACAACTCACGGTCGTCGATGACGATGCCGCGATAGTCGCTGCTGAATTCTTCACGAATGACTCGCACCGCAAGTGAAGGCTCGCGATACAAAAGAGAAGGTCCGCTCGCCTTCTTTGATCGCTCTTTGATGTCTTCCCAGAGATCGAGCAATCGCGACATGTCGGTTTGCAATTCGTGTTCGGTTGCATTTTCGGCGGCTGTACGCACGATGATGCCATGTTCTTCGGGTTTGACGCGATCTAAAATCGTTCTCAATCGACGACGTTCATCTTCGGGCAATCGCTTCGAGATGCCGTACGTTCGTGAATCTGGGATCAAAACAACAAACCGACCCGGCAGCGAGACCTCTTGAGTCAATCGACCACCCTTGGCGCCGATCGGATTCTTGGTTACTTGGCAGAGAATCAATTGACGCGATTGCAAAACGTGTTCGATACGTGGCTCTGGGCCTTGCTCGACGACATCTTCTTTGTCGAACTGCACATCGCCGCGATATAGCACTGCATTTTTTGGTGTGCCAATATCGACGAATGCGGCCTCCATGCCGGGAAGCAC
>DOHD01000057.1:18855-22329 GCA_003535455.1 Acidimicrobium sp. | reverse complement strand
CGAGGCAATCTTTCGTCAGGCGCAGTCGGTGCCGCAAGCATGACGGTTTCAATTCGTGCTTTGTCCGCGGCAGTAGTCCAGTGGCTCGACTCTTCTAGCGGCAAATCAGGCACAATTGCTGCAACGACGCCCGAGTCACGCAACGAATTTGCAAATCGATCGTGGCCTGCGCGAAATACGGTGTTGTAATAACACATCACAATTAAAGGCACCCCGACATCAACTGTCCTCAACTCGTGCAAAATCGATGTGGGGGTCGCTCCATCGCGCAACGCTTTTTCTGACGCCATCTGAATAATCGGTCCATCCATCACTGGGTCAGAGAATGGAATTCCGATCTCAATCGCATCAGCCCCATTTGCCGCCGCACCCCGAATCGCTTCTATCCATCCAGTCAAACCGCCCGTTATATAAGGAACGAGTATTTTTCGGCCGAGGTTGCGAGAGTCGCGCAGTTTCGATTCAAGGGCACCAGGGGTATGCGCTGCAAGTTTCACAACGATTTTCGCTTCAGTTCAACTCGTCACCGAGAATCGTCATCATCTGGGCAACATCCTTGTCACCACGACCTGACAAATTCATGAGCACTGTCTGACCCTGAATCTTTGGTGCCTCTTTGGCGATCCATGCGACGGCATGCGCGCATTCGAGCGCAGGAATTATGCCTTCGGTGCGCGCCAACAACTTGAAACCTTCAACTACTTCTTGATCGTTCACGCTCGGATATTCGGCGCGACCCACAGACGCAAGATACGAGTGCTCAGGACCAACGCCTGGATAATCGAGACCAGCACTTATCGAGTGGGCCTCTTGAACCTGTCCATATTCGTCTTGCATCAAGAAACTTTTCATGCCGTGCACTACTCCTGGCGTGCCACGACCCACGGCTGCACCACCTGCAGGTTCAACACCGATCAACCGTGTCTTAGCGTCTATAAACCCAGAAAAAATGCCCATCGCATTTGATCCACCACCCACGCATGCCACGACAACATTTGGGTCTGTGCCATCGCACAATTCTTGAAATTGCTTTCGTGCCTCTTTGCCGATAACGCTCTGAAACTGACGAACCATATACGGATATGGATGCGGACCCATCACTGAACCGATGCAGTAATAACTCGATTCAACACTTGCAACCCAATCACGCATGGCTTCGTTGACGGCGTCTTTAAGCGTGCGACTGCCTGAATTAGCTGCCTCGACAGTGGCGCCCAGAAGTTTCATTCGAAAAACATTCAGTGACTGACGCTCAACATCGACCGCGCCCATGTATACCTTGCATTCCAGCCCGAGCAGTGCGGCCGCAGTTGCTGACGCGACACCATGCTGACCCGCACCCGTCTCGGCAATTATTCGCTTCTTACCCATCCGCTTGGCGAGCAAGGCCTGACCGAGCACACTATTAATTTTGTGCGAACCAGTGTGGTTCAAATCTTCGCGTTTAAGAATCAGCCGAATACCGAGTTGCGCCCCGAGATTATGACATTCAGTCAAAATTGATGGCCGACCCGCGTATTCGCGAAGCAAGTCATCAAGTTCGGTGCGAAAAAGCGAATCGCTCCATGCGTCATTGAACGCTCGTTCTAATTCTTCACAAGCAGGTACGAGAGTCTCTGGCACGAAGCGACCGCCAAATTCACCAAACCGTCCGTCGGCGCCGGGTGTCAACAATTCTGTCGGCACGGGTTTTGCGTTCATGCAGACTAAATGTATCCCGGGAGATCGCTATTAAGTTTCCCAATTAAATGGCAGGTTGCCCCGCTTTGATTCTTCAATATTTGCACCGTGGCTGACATTGCCAAATGCGGAACGGGCGTTTTCAATGAACTTCTTCATCTTTATTGGATCTTTGTAGCCGTGGCTCTTTTCGACACCCGAAGAAACATCTACACCCCATGGCGTCACCTTTGCAATGGCAGTTGCGACATTGTCGGCGGTGAGACCACCTGCCAACAAAACTCGAACTGATTCAGGAATTTGTTTCAAAAGATCGAATTCATACCCAGATCCTGAGCCTGGATTCGGTGAGTCAACCAAAATAAGATCGGTCAAATAATCGTCGGCTTTTTGTGCTTCAACCGAACCTGCGACGACCGCTTTTATCACCCACTTAATATCAACCATGACTTCGGCAACATTCGCGGCGGACTCGTGACCATGAAGTTGGGCGCCGAAAACACCTGCCTCATGAACAATATCGATCACACGCTGGGGGTGTTCATCGCGAAAGACGCCGACGGTCAAAACGCTCTGTGGCAAACGCCGCACAATTTCTTTGACCCGCTGCGGTGCAACTTGTCGGGGCGAAGGCGCAAAGACAAAACCGAGTGCATCGGCACCCAGAGCAACGGCAAGAAGCGCATCCTGCTCGTTTGTTATGCCGCATATTTTGACGAACATTCAGACTCGCAAATCGCCGAGAGTTTTTGAGATATCTGTCGAAGTTACGAGAGTCTCACCCACGAGAATCGCATGGTAACCAGCATCACGCAACTGCTGAGCATCTTGTCGACTCTTGACACCAGATTCGGCAACTCGCAAAACACTTGACGGAATCTTTGGCGCCATATTTACCGCCCTTTGCTGATCTACTGAAAACGTCTTGAGGTCTCTCTGATTGACGCCAATCATTGATGCACCGACATCGATCGCAACTTCGAGTTCGGGTTCGTCGTGAACCTCAACCAAGACATCAAGTTCGAAATCTATTGCAAAATTGTGAAATTGCTTAAGTTCGATTGGGCTGAGCGCCGCGGCGATCAACAAAACGCAATCGGCGTTCATGATTTTGGCGTCACAAATATCGCGCAATGAAACCGTGAAATCTTTTCGCAAGACGGGCAGGTCGGAAGCAATACGCACCTTTTGTAAATCTTCTGGCGAGCCACCAAAAAATTCTGAATCGGTCAGTACCGAAATACAACTTGCCCCGGCGCGTTGATATTGGGTGGCAATCACATCGGGTTGCAGATCTTGGCTCAACAGACCGCGCGAGGGAGAGCGACGTTTTACCTCGGCGATTACCGCAAGCGAACTTTTTGAGTCTTCACGCAACCTATCGGCGAAGCCCCTTTGCGAACCACTCTGCTCAGCCAAGACCACGAGATCTGACAGCGGACGATCGTCACGCGACGCGATTTGCCGATGCTTAGCGAGAATCTTGTCGAGATACAAAAATTAAATTCCTTTGCCACCAATCGGCGTCAAAAATGAGAATTCAGGAGCCCCATCAACGAATGGTGCGAGAGTTTTTGACCAGGTTTTAAAGGCTTCAGATCCCATGTGCAGATTTGCGGCATCTTGATCGGCATAAAGTTCATAAAACCAGACCGTGTTCACATCTACCGCGTCATGATGAAAAGCATAAAAACGGGTGCCTACTTCACCTTTTGCCGTTTCGATGCCAGGCTTCACCGCATCGGTCATTGCGTCGCGTTGTCCTTCTTTGATTTTCAACTTAACTACCACTGC
>DOHD01000057.1:2773-18850 GCA_003535455.1 Acidimicrobium sp. | reverse complement strand
TTAAAAACCTAGTCTTTGCGAAAATTCTTGCATCAAATCCGAAATTTTGACACGAGTCTGTGCCGTTGAATCTCGCTCGCGAATAGTAACTGAGTCATCCTCAAGTGAATCAAAATCAACCGTGACACAAAACGGAGTGCCGATTTCATCTTGGCGACGATAGCGGCGACCAATTGCCTGGGTCTCGTCGAAGTCACACATGTATCTCGCCCCAAGCATCGATTGAACCTGCTTTGCAAGGGGCATCAACGTTTCTTTCTTCGACAACGGCAATACTGCAATTTGGAATGGCGCCAACCGAGGGTGCAGTCGCAACACCGTGCGCGGTTCATCATTTACGACATCTTCGTCATAGGCTGCCAACAAAAATGCGGCCATCGTGCGATTGGCGCCCGCAGCAGGCTCAACAACATATGGCACATATCTCTCGTTTGTCGCCTGGTCAAAATATTCGAGTTTCTGACGCGAGTGTTCGGCGTGCTGTTTCAAATCAAAGTCGGTGCGTTGTGCGATTCCTTCGAGTTCGCCCCAGCCCCAAGGGAATAAAAACTCAATGTCACTTGTGCCCGCCGAATAATGCGACAGTTCATCTTTGGCGTGCGCGCGAATGCGCAACATATCGGCCGGAATGCCGTAATCGATATACCACTGCATTCGAGCCTTGCACCAGTAGTCGTACCATTGAGCGCTCTCAGCGGGCGGAACAAAAAACTCGAGCTCCATCTGCTCAAATTCTCTGGTTCGAAAAATAAAATTGCCGGGTGTGATTTCATTTCTGAAACTCTTGCCAACTTGAGCGATGCCGAACGGCGGCTTCATACGGCTGGTCTGCAAGACATTGGCGAAATTTACGAACATCCCTTGGGCAGTCTCCGGTCGCAAATAGACCGTGGCGCCTTCACCTTCAACTGGCCCAGCGTGGGTCTTGAACATCAAATTGAACGCCCGAGCATCGGTGAACTCGCAGCCCTTCTTTGATTGAGGGCAGTCACGCTCTTCAATTTGGTCTTGACGAAAACGACGCTTACAGATAGTGCAGTCAACGAGTGGGTCACTGAAATTGCTCAAGTGTCCGCTCGCTTCGAAAACCTGGGGTGCACCCAAAATCGCCGCGTCAATCAAAACGACATCGTCGCGTTGTTGCACCATCGTGCGAACCCATGCCTCTTTGACATTGCGCAAGATCAACGAACCAAGCGGACCATAGTCATACGAAGATCTAAAGCCACCGTAAATTTCGCCACTTGGATATACGAAACCGCGTCGCTTACATAGGTTGACTACTTGATCCAAATCTTTCGCTGGCACCCGTTCAGACTATTACAAATCTGAACGGGTTGATGGTCAGGTTTTCTGACTAATGCTCCGGACGCTCAAACACAGCGACAGACTTCAAGCGTCTTTCGAGATGATGCTCCATGCATTTCGTGGCAAGATCAGATACCTCGCGAGTTGCCGAACTCTCCGACAAATTTAGGGCAGTATTCAACTGTCCACCAACAATATTCTGAACGATCGAAATTGCTTTTTTTGAAATTGTCGCTCCGCTGCGGCAGTTCAGACATTGACCGCCTCCTCGAAAAATATCGAACGCGACGAGTTGATCTCCAGATGCACCACAACCCACACAGCTATCAACATGCGCTCCGACGCCCTCGACAACCAACAACTTAAAATAAAACGCCGCCAGAACCAGTGCCGAATCATTTTCTGACAACCACTGCAGGGCGCCGACGAGCATTTTGTAAAGATGTGGCGTCGGCTCGCCCTCCATGCCCAATTGGTCGACTGCTTCAAGCATCGCCAGACCTCGGGTCAAACGATCTAAGTCGCTATACAAACCACGAGCGCTCGATACAAGCTCAACTTGATTAACGGTGTCCAAGTCTTTTCCGCGATTCAACAAAACATCGATATGGCTCAAAGGCTCTAAACGCGCACCAAAACGTGACGACATCTTGCGCACACCATTGGCGACAGCGCGAACCTTTCCGTGTTCTTCGGTCATCATAACGATGATGCGGTCAGCCTCTCGTAAGTCGTAATTCCGCAAAACAATCGCCTTGTCGCGATACAAACTCATGAGTCAACACCACCAAAGCGCCGATCACGACGCTGAAAGTCACCGATTGCCATCTGAATATGTTCGACATCGCACTTGAGCCACGGGACATTCAAGAAAACAAGTTCGCTGTAAGCCAATTCCCACATCAACGACTCGGGGACCCGTGTTGGAGAACCCAAAACTAAAACCAAATCAGGTTCGCCTGAAGCAGGCGCGAGCAAAGTCGCAGCGAGCTTGTCTTCATCAATTTCTTGACTGCTACTTAATTGAGCGACCGCGTTAACAAATCGCTCTTGTCCGTCTGCGCAAGTGTCGACAACAACGATCAAGCCGTGTTCACCAATCACCGAAACGCGATCACCCGAGCGTTGCCCACCAAAAACAGAGACAATCGAATTACAGATCGATGTTCGCTCGATCGCGCTTGCGTGCCCAGAATACGGATATATAGACAACCATCGAACACCGACACCGCCGACCGAACGAACTAAGGCACCAATCTGAAGCTTCCATTGCTCTGGTGTGGTTTTCAGCCATTCGTCGGTGGTGCCCGCACACACCAAGATGTGGGCCAAATCACCATTCGATTCGCGTGTCACATTAACCACCGAGACATTCTCTCACTTTCAAACGACACAACCGACCAATCAGAGTTGTTAGCGTTAAAAATATGAATTCAAAACAGCTTCACGTGGCTTGCATCATGGATGGCAACGGAAGATGGGCTCGCAAACGCGGTCTGCCGCGGACGGCCGGCCATACTGCGGGCGAAGAATCACTCGCCGATATTGTTCGCGCAGCGTCAAAGCGTGAAGTTTCGTATCTGACGGTGTTCGGTTTTTCGACCGAAAACTGGGTTCGCCCTCGCGCCGAAGTTCGTCACATCCTCGGTTTGCACAAGAAACTTTTTGGGCGTATTTCTGAGCTCAATGAAAACAATGTGCGCGTCAATTGGATTGGTCGTCCGTTCGATGAGCCAGGCTCGCGCACACCTCTATATGTGCAACGCGCGATACGAAAGGCGATTGAAGACACAAAACAAAACTCTGGAATGGTCCTGACCGTCGCGTTTGACTACGGCTCACGTAGCGAACTAACCCGCGCAGCCAAGATGCTCGTCGCATCAAACAGCGAGCTAACTCCGGCGAACCTGCAAAATTTTCTTTATGACGCTTCGTTGCCCCCAGTTGATGTTTTGGTTCGAACTTCTGGCGAATCAAGAATTTCGAACTTTCTGCTCTGGCAGATCAACGCGGCGAAAATTTATTTCACCGAGCGACCTTGGCCCGATTTTGATGCAGTCGACCTCGACGCCGCCATCGCCTTGACCAAGAACTAACCGGCAACAAAACCGAGTCTGCAGCCCTCAAAGTGCCGTCGAACACCGCCGACCAAGAAATTCTCGATGCGTTACGTCGCGTCACGACCGAACTAAGCAACGCTGAAGAGCGTCAAGGTCAGGACGAAATGGCGGTCTTGGTTGGTCGTGCGTTACGAAAAAACCGACATCTCATAGTTCAAGCAGGCACGGGTACCGGCAAAACCCTCGGTTACTTGGTGCCCGCAATCGTCTCGGGTCGTCGAATCGTAGTTTCGACGGTGACCAAGGCCCTGCAAGATCAACTATCGCAAAACGATCTTCCGCTGTTAGCAAAGGCCTTAAACCCAACTCTTGATCACGAATTGACCTGGACTGTACTAAAAGGTCGCAGCAACTACTTATGTCGTCAGCGAATTGCCGAACTCGCCGAACGCGCGCAATCTCGACTCGAACTAGATGATCTCTCGGTACGCACAAAGTCTGAAATTAGAAAACTTTGTGAGTGGGCACAGTCAACCGAAACTGGCGACGAAGGCGAACTTGATTGGCAGCCTCAAAGAAACGCCTGGTCGATGGTCAGTGTGACAAGCGAAGAATGCCCTGGCGCTTCGCGTTGCCCATTTGGTGAAAGCTGCTTTTCGGAACGTGCCCGCAACCAAAGTCAAACTTCCGACATCGTGATCGTCAATGGCTGGCTCTATGCATTGGACATTGTCACCGAAGGCACGATTATCGGCGAGCATGATGTAATTATTTTTGATGAGGCACACGAGCTTGAAGATGTCGTGACCGATTCGGCTGGTCTCGCACTTTCGCCGAGTCGCATAACCGCCATTGGTTCGGCGATGCGGTCGATTGTTCGTGATGATTCAATGTCGGCGGGTTTCGCCAAGAGTGCGGCCAGACTGCGCGATGTTATTTCGCCATTTCTGAATAAACGTGTGAAACTGCCGCTTGACGATGAGTCACGCGAAACACTTGTCGAGGTTCGTGGTCGCGCCAACGAGGCGCTCGATTCGTTGCGCGCGATTACAACAAACGATGAATCAGCGAAGCAACGCAAATTGCGCGCTCAATCATTGTGCACACGGTTCATCGAAGATCTTGATTTGGCTTTGACCAATCGGAACGGATATGTCGCATATATTGCCGGCACAGCCGATAGATGCTCACTAGAGATGCGACCATTGAATGTTGGCGCCGCGTTACACGACTCAGTTTGGTCGCAACGCACGGCGATTTTGACGAGTGCGACGATTCCGAACAATCTGCCTGAGCGTCTCGGCCTGACCCCAGAGAGTTTTGACGCTTGTCACGTCGCCAGCCCGTTCGACTATGAAAATAATTCGTTGTTATATTGCGCCTCGCATCTACCCGACCCTGCACAGGGCGTGCGCGACAAGGCAGTGCACAAAGAAATTGAACTTCTGATCAATGCCGCCGGTGGAAGAACTTTGGCGCTATTCACCAGTTACGCGAGACTCAACGCCGCATATTCCGAACTTGAAGAAAAACTTGACTTTGAAATACTCAAACAAGACGACTTTCCNNAGTTTTTTTCAAGGCGTAGATGTCCCGGGGCAAACGCTCAGTCTCGTAATTATCGACCGACTGCCGTTTCCAGTGCCGACTGATCCATTGATGAGCGCACGCCGCGATGCTTACGGCAAATCTGCGTTCACCGCGATAGACATCCCGATTGCAGCTACGAAGTTGGCACAAGCCGCGGGCCGCTTGATTCGCACGCAGACCGACAAAGGCGTTGTAGCAGTGCTTGACCCGAGGCTCGTCACTAAAGGTTACGGCAAGTCAATTATCGAGATGTTGCCACCCATGGAGTTCACCAACAATCAAGAACGAGCCAAAGAATTTTTGGCTTACGCGGTCAAGAGTCGATAGCCCATTCCGCGCACCGTTGAGATTATTTTTGGTTCGTCCGGCACATCTTCAATTTTTAATCGCAGACGCCGAATGTGGGCGTCAACCAGTCGACTGTCACCAAGGTACTCGTAACCCCAAACATGCTCAAGTAGCTGGTCGCGAGACAAAACTTTGTTCGCGTTTTCCATAAAAGTGTGCAGGAGGCGATACTCAGTTTTTGTCAGCGGAAGTTCGACGCCATTTTTTAAAACTATTCCTTGATCACTGCGCATTTCGACATCATGCACCACAAAACGATCAATCGATGCTGAGCTAGTCGACAACAAGGTCGTGCGTCTCAGCGCCGCTCGAATTCGTGCGGCGAGTTCTTTCGCCACGACTGGCTTGGTCACATAATCGTCTGCACCCGCTTCAAGACCAGCCACCAAATCATGGGTATCCGTTTGGGCTGTGACCATAATGATCGGCACGAGACTCTTGCTGCGGAGTTCGCGGCAGACATCAAATCCGGACAGATCAGGCAACCGCAAATCAAGCAAAACGAGATCGACGGTTTCGGTAGAAAAAGTCTTCAGACCCGATGCACCATCATTCGCTTCGAGCACTTTGTAACCTTCGTCTTCTAGCGCAAGACGTAACGCGGCGCGGATGTCTCGATCGTCTTCGATAAACAGCAAAGTCTGCACGGTGCTCTATTCTGCCTCTAAGTTCAAATTTGTTACAGGAAAGTCACAGTTTTAACGGGGTTCCGTCAAATAGGCCAAGCATTATTGGGTTGTCACACCGGCGGGAAGTCATGCTCCCCCTTGACTCCCGCCGGTGGGGGTTGACAAAAATCCCGCAATGCTTGAAGTGTGCGAGCTCAAACCGGACCGACCCGATCATCGCAAATATCGTCACAAAAACGACTAATGACCTTAACCGCGAGTTTGCGTGGTCTGCGTGGTCGAATGGTTTTGTATTTCAGTCTCAGCGCATTCGCCGCTGCCGTCTCTTTGAGCATCGTGACATATGCGTCGACCCGCGCATATTTGCTCGATCAGCGTTCCGAACTTGCTACCAGTCAAGCGATCAATAACGCACAGTTGCTACGCACGCTTGTTGGCGTTAGCCCACAAGATGCGGGCGACATCGTCACAAATATTCGCACCGAAAGCGGTGGCTATGCGGTTTTACACCTTGTTGACAGCGAGTCGTTTTACGCCCAAGAACCTCTGCGCTTCACTCAATCAAACCTCCCGAACGAACTATTGACGAAAACGTTGTCGGGTCGAAGTTCTCGGCAACGATTTGAATTCAAGGGTGAACCATACGAGGCACTCGGCATCTCGATCGCGGCAATTTCTGGTCACTATTTTGAGGCCTTTCCACTTACCGATGTTGAGCGCACCCTGAACACAATTCGCACGACACTTATCTTTGGCATCGTCTTGATCACCATCGCTGGTGGCATCTTCGGTTTTTCGAGCAGTAGCAGCGTATTGCGACCACTACGCCGCGTTGCATCAGTCGCAACGGATATCGCATCAGGTGGTCTTGATGTACGTCTTGAAGGAGAGCGAGACCCCGAACTTTCAAGACTCGCAAGTTCGTTCAACAACATGGTTGATGCTGTGCAGACACGCATCCAGCGAGAAACGAGATTTGCAAGCGATGTGAGCCATGAGCTTCGATCACCGATTACTGCTCTGGCCGCGGCCGTCGAGGTTATGCAAAGCCGTCGCGACGAACTCAGCGATCGCAACAAGCAGGCCTTCGACATTATTGCCAGTCAAGTTCGACGTTTCGATCGTACGGTGCTCGATCTACTTGAACTTTCAAGGCTTGATGCCGGCGCCGGCAAATCTCAAGAAGAATCTGTGAATCTCGCAGATCTGGTTAAAAGAGTTGCACAACGGCATGGTTTTGGTGAAGTTGCATTCACCACCACCCTCAATGCCGACGATGAGACCGTGCTCGACAAGCGTCGAATTGAAAGAATCGTCTTGAACCTGCTCGAAAATGCGCGCGATCATGCTGGCGGTGCAACTGCAATCTCGATTACCGCCGATGAAAACAACCTTCGTATCAGNNGGTAGCGGACTTGGCTTGGCGATCGTACAAGAACATGCCCGCGCCTTGGGCGGAAATGCGTGGGTCGAAACAAACAGCAACGGCGGCGCGCGATTCATTGTCTCGATCCTTCGTCAAAGTTCAAACGAATCGACTAGGCCGATGTCATGAAAAGACTGCTCGCAGCCTCATTATTGATTGGTGTCGCGAGTTGCGGTGTGCCAAGCACAAGCAAAGTTATTGAGCTGTCTGCATCAGAACTGCCATCCGAACTCAATGAACAAGCCACGACAACCACTACGACCACGACTATTGAAATCGATGAATCGGTCAAAGATCGAGCGGTCTCGCAAACTGAAATTCTTGCCGAACCAGTCGAGCTTTATTACATCAGCGCGAATCGAGTTGTCGCAACCACTTTGTCAATTGTGAGCCCCGCAACGACGTCGCAAGTTCTGGCCGCATTAATTGCGGGTCCACCGACAGGCGAAAATGGTTCGGGCCTACGCAGCGCACTGCCAGCCGACCTGAATGCCGAGATAAATATTACTAAGGGCGTTGCCCAAATTGACACGACATCTCAATTTCTGGATGTTCTTTCACCTGTCGACCAACGCTTGGCAATAGCGCAGTTAGTTTTGACCTTTACGCGTCGACCCGGTGTCGGCCAAGTTGTTTTCACCGTAGACGGACAAAGTGTCGCGGTGCCACGTGGTCGAGGCGATCTCGCTAAGCCGGGAGCCCCAGTTACATTTGATGATTACTCGTCGCTCTTGGTCGCAGTCGCTGGATAACAGTCTGAACTAATAACCAAGTCGTTCGACTCGGTCGGCGCGATGTTGCCAATCTTTGTCGACAACCACGAAGAGCTCCAAAAAAGCGCCCTCAGGCATTTGCTTGCGAACTTCAACACCGACCGATTTCAGAACGCTGCCCGATTTGCCGATGACCATGCCTTTTTGACTTTCGCGCTCTACAACAATTTCACAGCGCACACGAGGCCACTCCCACTCGGTGACCCGAGTAGCGATCGAATAAGGCAACTCGTCACGCGTGACCGACAGCAATTGTTCTCGCACAAGTTCGGCCACCCACTGAGCCTGGGGCGTTTCAGATGTCATCTCGGGTGG
The DNA here is from genome assembly GCA_003535455.1 of Acidimicrobium sp. GTDB lineage: Bacteria > Actinomycetota > Acidimicrobiia > Acidimicrobiales > Ilumatobacteraceae > BACL27. Next base: position 10,401 of record DOHD01000057.1, on the reverse strand, counting down.
ATACATTGCTTGGCCAAGTGGCGCACGTTTGATGAGTTCTGCCAGCAGGCGATCTACGCCTTCTCCAGTTTTCGCCGAGACTGGAAAATACTCGGCCGCACCCAACGAAGAGATTGCACCTAACTGGGCCAATAATTTTGCCGACGAAACGGCGTCAATCTTATTGATCACGACTATCGCATTGCGAATATCCAGTTGTTCGCTCACCCATCTGTCACCTGCGCCGAAGGTCTGCGTCGCGTCAATCAATAAACATACGATGTCGACATCGCGCATCGATTCGAGCGCAGTTGCATTGACCCGCTCACCAAGCGCAGTTGTGGCTTTGTGCAAACCTGGCGTGTCGACGAAGACCAATTGGGTATCGTCTTTGTTCAAGATGCCACGCACGCGCGTGCGCGTTGTTTGTGGTTTGTTCGAAACAATGCTTACCTTCGTGCCAATAATTGCATTGAGTAGGGTCGACTTACCGACATTCGGTCGTCCAACCAAAGAAATAAAGGCACTGCGCACGAGAGAAGGCTACCGATAAGCGATCGAGCGATCTGCCACAATTGAAACATGCTAAATATCGATTGGCGCAAATGGTTCGACCGCATGCAACCCCAAACTTTGCAGATCGCTGCGATGTTGCTCTATTTGAACGGTTTCTTCTCCCTGATTAGCGTCATCGACTCAACCGATTATTTGGGATATATCCGTAATCGATTTTCAATTGGCTTGATTGTCGGCCTAGTCGTGGTCGCACTTCACGCTCTCTCGGGTTTGTTCATGGCCAACGACCTGAAACTTGGCTATAAATTCGCAATAGCTGCGGCATTTTCGCCTTTTGTGCTGCGGTTTTGGGCCTATACCGATCTTGAGAACATCAGCGGCATGTCGACATCGCTATATCGCAAATTGAGCGGTGGCAGCACCCTGAGTTTGATTTTTGAGATTGCGTTGTGCGCGCTGATTTTGCATCCGCAAAGTCGAAGCCACCAAAAAATCTGGTATCACTGACTCGGTTCGCCAAGATGAGCAACAGCCTGCCAAACTAGGTGCATGGCAAAACTAATCATCAAAAGTGTCGATGAGCTCAAGAGCCACGTTGGCAAACATCTTGGCTACTCGGACTATCTGACAATCTCACAAGAACAAGTCAATTTATTCGCCGATGCGACCGGCGATCATCAATGGATACATATAGACGTTGACCGAGCAAAGGCCGGCCCGTTCGGCGGGCCGATTGCCCACGGTTATTTGACACTTTCATTGGGTCCAGTTTTTTTGCCACAAATTTTCGGAGTTGAAGGCGTCGCAATGGGGGTCAATTACGGCACCAACAAAGTTCGATTCCCGTCGCCAGTGCCAGTTGGCTCAAGACTTCGCGCCGGGGTCAAACTGTTGAGCGTCGAAGATGTAACTGGTGGCGTGCAAGTGACGCTCGAAACAACTTTCGAATGCGAAGGTGCCAAGAAACCTTCTTGCGTGGCAGAGGTTGTTTTTCGCTATTACTTGTAATCGAACACCGTTTATCTGAAGTTGTTCATAACTTCAGCGAATAGTTCAACTGTTTCAGAGCTCGGGTAGTCGGCGCACCACGGAATAAAGCCGCTACAACCAAGGTCGATATATTTCTGCACCTTCTCTGTAACTTGTTCGACAGTTCCGACAAGATTGTTCTTTTGCCATTCGTCGACCGGATCGGCACGAAGACTAAGCGAACCAGCGGCTTTGATTTCTTTTTCGGTGCGCCGAATGAAAATGTCTGGTGACCACGTTTTGCGGATCTCAGATTCGTCGCGACCGACAGCCGCGCAATGACCTTTCAAAATTTCACGTTTGCGAGCGAATTCTTCGGGGCTGCCGCCAAAATTAGAACAGTCGGCATAGCGAGCGACGACTCGCAATGTAAGTTGTTCACCGCCTCCACCTATCCAAATTGGTGGGTGTGGTTTCTGAATTGGCTTTGGGTCACAGTTGCCGCGAACCAAGTTGTAATACTTGCCCGAATAGCTTGTCTCTTCTTGCGTCCACATCGAGCGAACGATTTCGACGCATTCGCGCAGCATGGCGATTCGCACCTTGGGCTCGGGAAAGTCGTAGCCATAACCACGACATTCGTTCTCGTACCAACCGGCACCAATACCCCAATCAAGTCGACCGCCAGAAATCACGTCGAGAGTCGAGGTGATCTTGGCCAACAAACTTGGTTCGCGATACAAGTTGCAGCCAACCATCTGACCGAGCCTGATTTTTGTCGTGCGTTGACTGATAGCGGCCATTACGGTCCAGCATTCAAAAACGGCTTCGTGAGCCGGTCTTGGCACATTATGAAAATGGTCGTATACCCAGATCGAATCAAAACCAAGTTTTTCTGCAAGCTGCGCGATTTCGACGGCCTTGTTCCATTTGGCAACGGGGTCATTGATCGACACCAGTTCCATCTTCCAACCTTGCGGAATAAAGACTCCGAACGTCGTGTGAGTCTTGGATGTCATAGTGGAAGGTCTCCCGTCGCGGCTTTGGTTGAGCCGTAATCTTTGAACGCCGCAATTGTGCGCTGTGCGATTCGCATCTGGTGAATCTCATCGGCGCCATCAGCGAAGCGACTCCAGCGGGCTTGTTGCAACATGTGTGCAAGCGGTGTGTCTGTCGAATAACCGAGCGCGCCATGAACCTGAATTGCACGATCAATAATTCTCCACAAACTATTTGCGACAAAATGTTTCGCCATTGAAACTTCTGACGTGAAACTCTGCCCTTGCTCTATTTTGTATGCCGCGTGCAGAACCATGAGTTTGCACTGATAGAGCTCCATTGACGAGTCGGCTATGAGCCACTGAATGCCCTGCTTCTCGGCGAGTATCGAACCATGTGAATATCTTTGCAACGCTCGGTCGACCATCATGTCGAGCGCGATTTCTGCCTGACCAATCCAACGCATGCAGTGCGCAAGTCGCGCAGGGCCGAGTCGATATTGACCCAAAAGATGACCCTGCCCTCGACCGCCCAACATATTCTTTGCCGGCACTCGAAGATCTTGTAACAAAATCTCGCAATGATTATGGCCACCCGACATTGTCTCGACATCACGAACAATATTGAAACCTTCACTCGGAATGTCGACGATGAAACACGAGTTCGCTGCCTGGGGCATATCGGGGTTGTCTTCGGTTCGCGCGACCAACAAGGCAAATTGAGCACCTCGAGCACCTGAGATAAACCATTTGTGACCGTTGATCACCCACTCGTCGCCATCTTGGTAGGCCTGGGTTTTGATCAATGTTGGGTCGCTACCGGCGACCTCGGGTTCTGTCATCGCAAAGCAACTGCGAGCAGTACCGTCGCAAAGTGGTCGCAGATATTTTTCTTTCTGCTCATCGGTGGCCCAATGCAAGAGTGTGTGTTGATTGCCTTCGTCGGGCGCCTGGGCGTTCAACACGAACGGACCAATGCTCACTTTGGCTGCCTCGGCAGACACGGCAGCCATTGCAGTTGGACCAAGACCCATGCCCCCCCATTCGCACGGCATATGTGGCAACCACAACTTCCAGTGATCTCGAGCCCTGCCACGTAGTTTGACAATCGCACGCACGACTTCGCCACGATCTTTTTGGTCGATCGCTTCCCATTGTGGGCGAACTTCAGTATCCATAAATTCGCGCACCTTCATGCGCACGGTTTCAACTTCGGGTGCGAACGAAAAATCAATCACGGCATCAGTCTCCCTCGTTAAGTTTGTCAGATTTGTGTCACAAAACCGTTACTAGCCCGACCAATACGACTACCCCGTAGCCTGAAATGCGTGGCAGCGACGACTAAAAAGCGCAACAAGTGGGATCGTAATGATCTGCCAAAAGGCGCAGAAAAGGTCGAAGCCGTTCGCGAAATGTTCGATGCAATCGCCCCGAGATATGACTTCGTCAATCGATTAATGACCTTCAGGTTGGATACTCGCTGGCGCAAAAAAACGGTACTCGCACTCAAGTTGCCGCAGGGCTCGCGAATACTTGACTTGGCAAGTGGCACTGGTGATCTATGTATCGAGCTCGAACGCCACGGCTACCGGGCAATCTCGATGGATCTATCTTTTGGCATGTTGAGCGCCGACCGCAGTGGATCACCGCGAACACAGGTAGACATTTTGAAACTGCCGATACCAAACTCATGTGTCGACGGCATCACCTGCGGCTTCGCATTGCGAAATCTAGAAAATCTGCAAACCTTTTTTTACGAACTTGCGCGGGTCACCAGACAGGGAGGACGAATTGCCCTGCTTGATGTCAGCGTCCCAACCAATCGGCTCGTAAGGTTTGGCAACAAAATCTATTTCGGACGGATAGTGCCGATTATCGGTGGTCTGTTGTCGGATCGAGCGGCATACAAATATTTGCCACGGAGTGTCGCCTATCTGCCTTCGCCTGAAAAGCTGCTCGCAATGTTGCATGAATGCGGTTTTGCCGACGCGCGTCACATGCAACTATCAGGCGGATTGACACAACTGATCGTCGCTACTCGAAACTAGATGCGTTCACTAACACGGTTGCTTTCGGCGGTCACTGACCAAGAACCCGATTTGAACGATTTCGCTGGCGATGACGGTTATTTGTTTGTCCGCGACGGTATCGGAGTAGCTGGAAGAGGAATCGCCTGTCGAATTCGTCGTGACGAAGTTGCATCGACTCTTGCCGCAATATCAGGCGAAAATAAAAGTGGCATCGCCAGTGCTGGTCCTGTTGCGATTGGCTGCATTCCTTTTAATAGCGATGATCCACATGACTTCGTGATTCCGAAGGTCGTGATTTGTAAAACTGCTTCGGGTCATCGGTGGTTGACCACGATTGACGATGCAAATTTTGAATATCAAACACCCTCACCGACAAGGACGACTGCGGCATCGTTTTCGGTGACGCAAGGTGTTGCAATCGCGCAATATCTAGAAGCGGTTCGGTTGACAGCCGAGGCGGTACGCGAGAAAAAGCTCGACAAGGCTGTGATTGCTCGCGATATTTTTGTGACCTCGGATCAAAAATTTGACATTCGCGCAATTTTGCAGCGACTAAAAGCATCGTTTGGCTCAAGCTATCGATTTTCGGTCGACGGCTTTGTTGGTGCCTCGCCTGAACTGTTGGTCAGCGTCAATGGCAACAGAGTCTCAAGCCATCCGCTGGCAGGAACCGCGCCGAGAACAGGAGACCCGGTAGTAGATCAGAAGATTGCCGAAAACTTGATTGCAAGTACAAAAAATCAACTTGAGCATCGAATCGTCATTGACATGGTTCATGACACGCTTTTGCCGTGGTGCTCGTTTCTCGACTGGCAACCTGAACCGTCGATAGTCGCGGTAGCGAATGTTCAGCACCTCGGCACCGAAATTTCGGGACAACTTAGCGAGCCACGGCCAAGTGTTCTCGATTTGGCATATGCTCTGTCGCCCACACCGGCACTCGGCGGTGCGCCAAGGCACCTCGCACTTAATCAAATCGCCAAGGTCGAAGGCATGAAACGAGGTCGATACGGTGGTGCGGTCGGATACCTAAATAAGGACGGCGAAGGCATTTTTGCCGTGGCAATTCGTTGTGCCGAATTCGACACCGCGCGAACCAGCGCTCATTTATTTGCCGGTGGTGGCATAGTCGGCGACAGCGAACCACTGAGCGAATTGGCTGAGACCCAAGCCAAGTTTCAAGCCATGCTGGCTGCTTTGATCAGACCCTGAATTTTTAAGCCGCAAAAATTTCGCCGAAGCGAGTCGGTCAGCGCAACTTAGAAGCGACCATCTGATTGATGCGCTCGTGAACCTTGACGTTTTCGTTACGATCGGTCGAAATCCTCGCAATCCACGGGCCTCGCATCGACAAGACTTCGCCAAGTTCGTCGAGATTTAGAATTTCGTGAAACGAAATTTGATGGGCGCGTGCCAACAAACCAAGATCGACTCGGTGTGGCGTTCCGAATAATTTTTCGAATCTTTCTGGGTCGAGCACCTGCGCCTGCGGCAAAAACGAAAATATTCCTCCACCGTTGTTATCGATCACGACTATCCGCAAATCGATATTTCGATCAACCAAATTAAGCAAGCCATTTGCATCGTGCAAAAATGCAATATCGCCGATCAGCAGAGTTGTCGTCTGCCCCGTAGCCAAAGCGACACCGACCGCAGTCGAAACCACTCCGTCGATGCCGTTGGCACCACGATTGGCATGAACTCGCAACCCGAGTCGTGGGCCGGCAAACCACTCGATATCGCGAATCGGCATCGAGCTCGAAACAACCAAGTGCGAAGCTTCTGGGACCAGCGCATAGATCGCCCGAGCCACCGCAGGCTCTGTCAATGATGTTTCGTCGGAGATCGCGGCATTGATCGCCGATTGTGCCGCAACTTCTGCACGAACCCAAAGTTGCATCCATGTATCGTCTGCACGCAAAGATTTCGGCGCTGGTTCGCTGACGGTGTTCTCGGCACTGATCGCCGAACTAACTTCAGTGATTATTTCGGTGATGATCTCATTAATATCGCCGACGATATGTAAAGAGCACCGTCGATCTGGGTCGGCAAGATTCGGTGTCGTGGTGAGCACGATTTGATCAGCACCTGAACTTGCCAGCCAAGAATTGACCACTTTAGACGCCGGCAAGGTGCCAACACGCAAGACGACACTTGGTCGAACTTGCGTAGCGAATTTTTCTTCGCGCAACATCGAATCTGCGGCGGAGACAACACATTCGTTGGGCACTCGAGTGTTGCTTCGCGGGTCTGCAAAAACAGGCCAGCCAAGGGTTGATGCGAGCTGCAAAATCAAGTCTGCACGATAATTTTCTGGACCAGCGACGATCAATCCTTGTTTCGTGTCAAGCGCTCGCATCAGTTTGCGTCTTTTTCTCGAAGATAATCGTGGTATCTCATTTATGATCGCTGTCGAACGCTCATCGCGTGGCGGCAATGCAGTGGCCACTCCCAACAATGGTTCGCGAAATCGCAAGTTCAGATGCACTGGTCCTTGAACATGCCCAAGACTCGTTGCGAAGAGTTCTCGCGCAATGTCACGCCATGTGTCGCTCATCTTGTCATCGGCAACCTCGGCGTTCACAAACTTGCGAACCGCGACGCCATAAAGATTTCTTTGATCGATAGTTTGCGGCGCGCCGACGTCCTGCAGTTCGATCGGACGATCGGCAGTACAAATCAACATCGGTACTTCGCTGTGATGCGCCTCGACAACAGCCGGGTGAAACTCAACAGCCGCCGTACCCGACGAGCAAACCAAAAGCGCCGGAACACCTGACGCCTTGGCAATACCCAAAGCGGCAAAAGCCGCACTTCGCTCGTCGTGAAACACGTGTATCGCAAACTCGTGACGACTGGCAATCGCAAGGGCGATGGGGGTCGACCTTGAGCCTGGTGAAATAACGGCGTGACACACCCCACAGCTCAACCACTCGTCTACCAGCGTGGCGCAAAAGGTTGCCGTGGTCGCCGCCGAAGAACCCATGCCTCTATCGTGGCAGCAATGAGTACAAAAAGTTTGTTGCTTGTGGCAAACCTCACAGGTTGCCCTCTAATCGGTGCCATCTAATGCTCGCCTTTTCTAGTTCTGGCCAGGGTGAACGAGTTGTTTTGGTGCACGGCTTTACTCAGACGA
>DOHD01000057.1:0-2680 GCA_003535455.1 Acidimicrobium sp. | reverse complement strand
GGCGGCATTGCAAACTACGTTGGCTACTCACTTGGTGGCAGATTTTGTTTGACACTTGCGCTTGCCGAACCACAGAAAGTTGCACGACTAGTTTTAGTCAGCACGACTGCAGGCATCGACGAGAAGCAGATGCGGCTCACACGAATAAAAGACGACGAAGAACTCGCTGCTCGAATTGAGCGAGATGGTGTCGAAAAATTCATCGACTCTTGGCTGGATCAACCGATGTTCAAAGGTCTTTCTGCCGAAACGAATCAACGAGCGATTCGACTCAAAAATACCGCAATCGGATTGAGTTCGAGTCTGCGACTTTGTGGCGCCGGAAGACAGCAGCCGACCTGGTCACGACTTAAAGAATTGACGATGCCCGTGTTGGTAATTGCTGGTGCCAACGACGACAAATATAGAGGTATCGCCGAACGGCTGGTCTCAGAAATTGGTGATAACGCGAAGTTATCGATTGTTGCAAACTCGGGTCATACGCCGCATCTTGAGCGACCTGACGATTTTTTGAATCAAGTGACCCAATTTATTTCGTCAGTCAAATAATTCAGTCGATCACCAAACCTACGCTCAACGTAAGTGCGACAAGAATCTGCACGCGACCCGTCATCACCAAAACTTCGACAAGTGCAGCACCGCTCGCGCCACTGAGAACTCGCTTGATCGGTTTGATCGCGAAACACATACCTGCCATGCCGAGCAGCGCAAATGCATGCGAGATAGAGAGCACAACAATCGCAATTGCCGCAAGAACGAACAACGATACAAAGAATCTTCTGGCCCGAACGTCGCCGAGGCGCACGGCCAGAGTTCGCTTGTTGGCGATCTTGTCTCCGGCGATGTCGCGCAGGTTATTGACCGCCAACAATGCACACGCCAACGATCCAACAGCGATCGAAGACAGCAAACTGACTCGGGTAAGTTTTTGCACCACGACGAAAGTTGTGCCCATCGTTGCTACCACACCAAAAAACACGAAAACAAAAACCTCTCCAAGACCGAGATACCCGTAAGGATTCTTGCCACCTGTATAAAACCAACCCGCCAAAAGACACGCCACGCCGACGACAAGTAGCCACCATGAAGTGGTTGCAGCGAGAACTAAGCCAAAAATTGCAGCGACGCCAAAGGCGAGGATCGTTGCAAATTTGACTGCAGCAGGGCTCTTAGAACCTGATCCGACGAGACGCAATGGGCCAACCCGATTTTTATCGGTACCGCGAATACCGTCTGAATAATCGTTGGCATAGTTGACCGCGACCTGGAGCGCCAAACTGACGATCAAGGCCAAAACCGCATTCGACCAATTCTCTTGCACCGAATTTGAAACTCTTGCACAAGCCGCCCCGACTGCGACGGGTGCTACTGCCGCGGGAAGGGTTTTGGGTCGCGCGCCCTGTATCCACAAATTCATCGAGCCACGCACAGGACTAACTTAACAACAAAACATCTACGCTGAAATAGTGCGAGAACTTGTTGCTATCGACTTGCCTGCCGGCGATGAATTTGTTGCAACCCTACTAAAGATTTGGGATTCGGGTAATGCAGCGTTGCCACTCGACCAACGCATACCCCAAGTTGCGAGAATAAACCTTGTTGCATCGCTGAAGGCTTCGAAGGTTGTCGACAAACACGGAACAACAACAAAGCTTGCCGAAAGTGAACCGGTGGACATAGACGACGCACTTGTCATCGCAACATCAGGTTCGACCGGATCACCTAAAGGCGTCGTCCATACGCATAGGTCGATTTCTTCGGCCATTAACATAACGGGCAGTCGGCTTAACTGCTCGGGTGACGATCATTGGCTGGCGTGCATCTCACTTGCACATGTTGGTGGACTATCCGTTGTATTGCGTGCGTTGCATTTCAAATCAAAACTGACAATTACTGAAAGGGCCGATCGACCGACGATCGACTTGGCGCTCGATAGTGGAGCAAATATGGCGTCACTAGTGCCGGCAATTTTGCACACTGTCGACATTTCGAGATTCAAGACAGTGTTGGTCGGTGGATCTCAATCGCTCGACTTTTTGCCACCCAATGTGATCGCAACATATGGATTAACCGAGACGATGGGCGGCATCGTATATAACGGTACGCCACTGGACAAAGTTGACATTCGAATAGGCGCTGAATCTGAGATCGAGGTCAGGTGTGAAAGTTTGTTTCGCTGCTATCGCAATGGGTTCGACCCAAAGACGCCCGACGGTTGGTTCGCCACCGGCGACCTAGGTGAGATCAACGAAGGTCGACTAAAGGTTGTCGGTCGCAAAGACGATTTGATCAACACTGGTGGCTACAAGGTTTGGCCGAGCACGGTTGAAAAAACAATTCGACAACTTGAGGCGATTCAAGATGTAGTCGTCGCGGGCACAGCGGACAAAAAATGGGGCCAAGCAGTTACTGCTTGGATTGTGTTGCAGCCTGGCGTTGACAATTTTGATCTCAAAGTTTTGCGAGCTCACGTGCGAGAATCTTTACCTGACTACTGCGCGCCACAAAAACTTTATATCGTCGATCGGATACCGAAGTCAAGCCTCGGCAAAGTCTTGATGACCGAATTGCCGATGATTCATGAATAACACCGACGACCACTCACACGACGACCGGCCACGATTGCCTCGGTCTTATTGGCGCTTGTTTGCTTCATCGACCATCTCAAACTTGGGCGACG
>DOHD01000023.1:4761-6988 GCA_003535455.1 Acidimicrobium sp. | reverse complement strand
TGCCCAGACACAATCGACCCTTTGATGCGGCGTTGACCGTGTGACATTGCTGCGCAATCGCCATCGGATGTCTCGGGTATGTCGGCACGACGCTCGTGCCTATCTCGATTCTCGGCACCTCACGACCAACGATTGCCAAGGCAGTCAGTGCATCGTGACCAAAAATATTTGGCGCCCAATAACTCGCAAAGCCGTCGCGCTCAGCCTGTCTGGCTTCGGCGACGACATCATCAAGAGTCCCTGAGTTTACGGTTCCACCAAAAATTCCGATTTTCATTTTTACGCTCCCGTTGTTGCTCGACCTGCGCCAACACGCTAGACCCTGCACGACGCGACCTCACAGTCGCAGGCGATTAGGGTGTCGTCACCGTGCTCGGCTCGACGACCGAATCAACTGGCTCGGGCATCACATCTTTGCCGGCACTTGAGTCATCACGAAACTTCGACTCAAGACATGCACCCTCTCGAAATGGCGCAATATCGAGCGCACGAGCAACCGCAACTGCGAACACGCTTCGGCCCTTGGGTGACAAGTGCACACCATCGTCATTGAGCACGCTTTTTTCTTTAGAAATCGTCTCCCAGTCGAGCACCGAGACATTTTCTGACTCGCCCGCAATCACATTGATCGCCGCATTCACTTCGCGCTGAGAATTTCGAAACAACGACGTCGTCACCAACAACACAGGTCTCGGCGCGAGCTTCGCCACGATTTTGCGCATCTGCTTGGCGTATGAATCTTTGTTGCCCTCGTAATTCGTGCCAAGAAAAACAACCGCGGCATCCCACCCTGCTTCGGCATTCAATCTTTGGTCGAGCACGCGCACACCGAACTCGGCAAAACGACTTGCTTCGGCTTCTATCGCCACCTGCCAACCAAGAGGCACGAGCGCGTCGCACATTTCGTTGCCGTAGCGGCTCGAGGTCGACGCCATGATCGAGTCGCCGATCATCAACAATCTGTTGCCGCTGACTTTCGGGCCGATTAATCCCCCAGCAACTTCGGGCAGTTCAATCTCGAAACCTTCGGGCAAAGTTATCGCCGTGCCAAAGTCGTAACCAGGTATTCGCCCAACGCCCGACAAAACATCTGAGTCGCCGCTGCCCATGTTCAACGATCCGCATCCTGCCAAAACTGCAAGCATTGCAACCACAGAAAATTTTTTGATCAAGCCATCGTCACTTCGACTCGTGCATCATTGAAACAAGCACCGCTTGCTAAATCGTTGAGTTCGTCGGGCGCAAACGCATTTGACGTCAAACCCGATTTGGTTGCACGCAACCACAAGCCTTTGGGTATGAAACAAACACCGGGTCGCAAAGTTTCATCGATCACCAGATCAATCTCAAGTGATGCCTTATCGTTGCGCACGACGACTCGCTGAGCATCGGTTAATTTTCTGCGCTCCGCATCTTGCGGATTCATCAAGACAGCGACCCTCGGTGGGTCGGTATCGGCGAACATCGAGTTGATCGTGTGTGATGTCGCAGGCGAAATCAAAGTCAACGGATACTTTTCGTCGGGCTCGCGAAACTTCGGCAACGGCAATTCGCTTTCGGCAACAAACAATCGTGCACGCTTGTCGGCAAAAGTCGGCCAAGTATCTTTAAATTGCACGGTCGAGCCAATTGCGCGCAACTGCACCGATTCGCCACGCTGCGCGACGATTCGATCGGCGATAAATTGCGGCTCGCTATTGAACTCGGCGGCATCAAAACCAAGCCGAATGGCCAAACCCGTGGCGAATTCACTGTTTGTTCGCGACTGCCCAACCCGTTCAATCACGGGCGCGATCACTTGGGCCGTATATGAACCATACGAACCAACGAGGTCATGCACTTCAAAATGTGTCGTCGCCGGCAAAACAACATCGGCAAACTTCGCCGTATCGGTCATCACTTGGTCATGCACTATCGAAAAAATTTCTTCGTTCGCCAAACCAGCGAGCATGCCCACCTGATCGACTGCCGTTACTGCGGGGTTCGCACCCTGAACCAAAAATACTTTTGCGGCCACCGGCCACGCATCAACATCGCCCCGCAAAACGCGACCGACATGATTCATGTTCAAGGTTCGTCGCGGTAGTCGAGCGACGCCGTTTGGCCACTGAGCATGCACATCAATCGAAAATCCGTCGCTTGCCGACGCCAAAATGCCAGAGCCATTCGTGCCGAAGTGCCCCGCAACCAACCACAAACCAAGAACGGCCAACACGCTGCTGCCGCC
>DOHD01000023.1:0-4641 GCA_003535455.1 Acidimicrobium sp. | reverse complement strand
ATTAATTCAAAGAGTTCACGAATTTGCTCAATCGGCAGATCGCAGATCTTGCTCGCATCTTCGAGCGTATATTTGCTCGCCGCAGCCAAGAATTCTTTGCTGCCAGTTGTTTGCGAATCAAGAAACTGAGTCGCAACTTTGCCTGTGCGAGCAAGTTCATTGCTCAACGCATACGCCAAAACCACATCAGTTCCGGGTCGAATCGCCAGATGCAAATCGGCGCGCGAAGCAGTGCCCGTTTTACGAGGGTCGACCACGACAAGTTTGCCACCAGCCTTTTGCACTTTTGCCAACAGTGGCAACAGGTGCGTGCCGCTTGCCGCGGGGTTGGCACCCCAGACAACGACAAGTTTTGCATCTACGACATCAAGCGTGTCGATGCTCAACATCTCGCCGAACATTTGATCCCATGCGGCGCCATATGTCGCTGCGCAAATCGTATGCAAAATCTCTGGCGCACCCAGTCGAGCAAAAAGGTGCGGCATCAGATAATTGGCTTCTAGTTTTGGCGACGATGAGTTGTACAGATATGGCAAGACCGAATCAACTCCGTGACTCACAATCGCTGCCTTAATTTTTTCGGCGGTCAAGTCAAGAGCTTCATCCCAAGATGCCTCGCGAAACTCGCCACGACCCTTTGCGCCAACTCGAATCAACGGCGTCATTATTCGCTCAGGAGAATAAACCCTGTCGGCATGATGTTTGACTTTTTTGCAGATCCAGCCGTCCGTCAGTGGGTTCGACAACTCGTCAACCGGCGCCGCATCAACTTTCGTAATTCGACCAAGAGTCAGCGTCACTTCAAGTGAACAGGCATCTGGGCAATCGAGTGGACAAGCGGTTCGCGCCAAAGTCTGATCGGCGCTGTTTTTCACGCTGGTTTCCATTCAACCATTATCGCACGCCGACATCAGGCGTAAAGATGGCTATTTAGTTTTAGATTCGTGCGTCGAAAGCTCGTCAAAGGTGTCGATATTGCGAAGTTGCTTGAATTTGAACCAAAAAAACCCGACGATGCCAATGGTCGCTACTCCACCACCGACGACGGTTGATTTCACTCCGACCAATTGCGACACGGCCCCCGATTCAAATGCACCGAGTTCGTTTGTCGCCCCAATAAAAACATTTTCTACCGCCGAGACACGACCGCGTTTGTCGTCTGGCGTCACAAGTGGCACGATTGCGCCACGAACGAACACGCTGATCATGTCACCTGCGCTCAAAATCATGACCGCAAAAAATGCGACCCAATAATTATGTGTCAAACCCAACACGACGGTACCCAAACCGAATACGGCAACGGCAATAAGCATCGCTCGCCCGACATTGCGACGAATCGGTTTGAACGCCAATAATGCGGCGGTGCTCGCGGCGCCGATACCGACAGACGCCCTCAACCAGCCGTAGGCAACGTCACCCACCAAAAGTTGATCTTTGGCGATCACCGGCAAGAGCGCGATCGCCCCACCGAACAAAACAGCAAAAAGGTCGAGTGAGATCGCTGCCAGCAATATCGGTGTGCGAAAGATAAATCGCAAGCCTTCCATCGCCGAATGCAGCGTGGGTTTTTCGGTTTTGACAGTTGGTGCCGAAATGATTTGCAGTTTGATTCGCGAAATAAGAGTCATGCCGACTGCGATAAGTCCTGCAGAAGTTGCATATGCAATCCACGGTGCCGCTGCATACAAGAAACCCGACATCGCCGGTCCGACGATCATTGCACCCGTCCATACTGCCGAATACATCGCGACCATTTGAGGTAAACCGTGTTCGGGGGCGATCATCGGCCCGATTGAACGCATCGCCGGCGAAACAAACGCACGCGACGCACCATAGGCAATGGCAATCAAAAAAATTGGTGCGACACTCGTCGGGTTTGATCGCGCATAGAACACCAATGCGACGGCACACAAAAACTCGCCGAACATCGCGGTCACTGCCACGCGTCGCCGGTTGTAGCGATCGGCAACGGTTCCGGTCACAAAAACCAACAGCGCAACGGGCAAAAACTCGGCCAAGCCCAACCAACCGATGTCGATTTCGCGACCCGTGATGTCATATATATGTTTGCCCAACGTCGCAGCCTGCAACATCAAGCCGATATAGACCGCCGAGTTGGCGATAATAAATGACTTGACCGCGGGCGCTTGAAAAACTTGTCGCGCCGTAAGTTTTACGATTTCAACCGACCCCGAATTGCCTTGAGCATTTGAGTTATCAGACGAATTCACAGCCCCCATAACTTAGTCCGCTTTGTCGGCGACAACTCAGATAGACAAGACTCAAGAGGTGGCACTTTCAGATCTCGCACAACAAACTCGCTTTATCGACGGTGTAGGTCAGGCCGAGCTCGTTGCTTCGGGCGAAGTTTCGGCCAGCGAGTTGCTTGACGCCGCAATCGAACGCAACGCAGCGTTTAATCCGACAGTAAACGCAATCAACATCACCTGGCTCGACCATGCACGCGAACTTGCCAAAAAATTCAAGCCGAGCGCCGAAAATAAATTTGGCGGTGTGCCGTTCGTGTTGAAAGATCTTGGCGCACCATACGCGGGCCAACACATGTCGAACGGCAACATCGCGCTCAAAAACAACAACTACATCGCGCCATCAAATTCTTTGCTGGTGCAAAGATTCATCGATTCTGGTCTAACTATTTTTGGTCGCACCAACTCACCAGAGTTCGGCAGTGTGCCGGTCACTGAACCACTGGCGTGGGGGCCGACGCGAAATCCGTTCGATCTAAGTCGCACTTCTGGTGGTTCAAGCGGTGGTAGCGCGGCGGCAGTCGCCGCTGGCATCGTGCCGATGGCTCACGCCAGTGACGGTGGCGGCAGCATTCGCATTCCGGCTGCGTGTTGTGGTCTTGTCGGTCTAAAAACTTCGCAAGGACGAATCTCGCTCGCGCCTTTTGGTGACGAGGCAAATTTCAGCGTTCATTTTGCGGTCACGAGAACCGTGCGCGACACAGCGGCGTTGCTCGATGCGGTGCATGGCCCAGGCGTTGGCGACAGAGTCATCGCACCCGCGCCGGTTCGTCCGTATATAAACGAAGTTGGCGCAGACCCCGGCAAACTTCGCATTGGGTTCATCGATCACCATCCGACCGGCGCAAAAATTGATGACGAGTGCGTGCAAGCAGTGCGAGACACTTGCAAACTTCTCGAGTCGCTCGGGCATCATGTCGAAAATACTTGGCCCCGGGCGCTCGATCAGTCAGATTTTGCCGGCAAATTCACGGCAATGTGGTCGACCAATATGTCGGTCGGCATCAACACACTTTCACAGATGCTGGGTCGCGAAACGACCAAAGACGACGTCGAACTTATGAATTGGACAATGGCGCAATATGCAAAAAGCAAAACCGCCACCGATTATGCGCAATCGGTTTATTCTTCGATGATTTTTCGCCGTTTGGTGCAACAGTGGTGGGCGGACGGTTGGGATTTGTTGGTCACGCCCACCGCGGCGCAACTACCGCTGCCGCTCGGCACGATTCGAAATATGCCAGACGACCCGATGGCTGCGCTACGTATCGCTGGCGATTGGATACCGCTAACGCCACCATTTAATACTTCGGGCCAGCCTGCGATCAACGTGCCATTGCAATGGACGCGCGACGGTATCCCAGTTGGCATTCAGATCGTCGGCGCCTATGGTCGTGAAGACCTGCTGATTCGAGTCGCATCACAACTTGAGATTGCCCAACCCTGGGCGCACCACACGCCAAATCTCTAGTCGCCACGCATCTGGCGTGCGCGGCGCAATCAAACGCACTGCAACTCTGTAACACCCTTCGGCGAAGATTACTCTTCCCCAAAAAGAAACAGAGCAAACAATAAATGAATACATCCACTAAAAATTCAGTCAAATACGAGCGAATCGCAAAACCAAAGCACGGCAGCGAAGACTGGCTTCGTTTGCGGTGGCGCGACAAAGATGGTCGTTGCACATTCGGCGCTTCCGATGCGCCAGCACTTATGGGCGCGTCACCATATTCGACTCGGTCAGACCTTTTCTTCGACAAGAGCGTCGACCCCACGGTCGAAGACGACAAACCAGTTTTTCGCCGCGGCAACGTGCTCGAGCCGGCATTGCTTGAAGAAGCCTCACACTTGCTCGGCATCAATGTGTTCACCCCGTCGGTCATGTATCGCGCCGGCCGCTTCACAATTTCTAAAGATGGTGTCGACAACGAAGAATGCCCCACAATTGGTGTCGAAGCCAAAACAACTTCGCGCTACAGCGTGCATACGGCAGATGACCTGCCGTTCGAGTGGCGCTGGCAGGGTTGGGCTCAACAGTCTGTGCTCAATGTGCCTTTGTTTTTCATCGTGCTCGACCGCGACCTGCGCATCAGCTTCGTCGAATTGCCTCGCAATCAAGAAGCCATTGACCAACTCTGGGCCGAGGCCGAGCGATTTGGTGCGCTCGTCGACTCGGGTGCCCGTGCCGACGCCGAAATCAATCAATTCAGTGCCGAACAAATATCGTCGCTCTATCGCGCGACGCCAACTGCGATTGAACTGCCCGAATCTGCGCGAGCAGTTTTGGCAAATTTGCGCGAAGCACGCGAAACCCGACGTCAAGCCGAAAAACAAGAAACGATCGCCAAAGACGAACTCGCCCGCTTGCTGCTCG
>DOHD01000014.1:10722-12504 GCA_003535455.1 Acidimicrobium sp. | reverse complement strand
GGGTCGCCGCGACGATTGGCGTGCGACGTTGGCCGTGCTCGTGAACGACCAAACTGCGATCTTGATGTTCGACGATCTGCGCCCCGGCTTCTTGACAAATTAAAGCGCTCGCCAAATAATCCCACACGCCGTGCGTGTTGAAATCAATCCACGCGTCGATCACGCCATCGGCGACCAGACAAATATCGAGCGCCGCCGCACCGAGCGCGCGAAACTGCCCCCACTTCGGCCGCTGTTTTGGAATGCCCGAAATGCCAACAACCGCCTCACGCAACTCGACACAACCGCTCGGTCGCATCGCAACACCGTTGTGAAACGCTCCGCCGCCAGCCGTCGCCCAATAACGGTCTCGCCCATTCGCTTGATTAACAACAAGACCAGCGCGCATGCCGTTTTTGTCGATTGCACACAGCGCAGTTGCGAACCATGGCACACCGCGGCTCGCGTTTGTCGACCCATCAAGCGGATCCATTACGACGCAAAGATCATCGTCCCCAAACACGCCAGTGATTTCACTTTCTTCAGACAAAACTGCGACACCAGCACTAGTCAGCACCTCGAGTGCCGCNNCACCAGCACTGGTCAAAACTTCGAGCGCGGCGGCATCTGCTCGCAAGTCGACCGCATATTGCGTGTCGCGCAAACCCGACAACGACCAGTCCGTGTTCGCGCGCAATACGACGCCAACAGCGTCGGCCGTCTCGTTGAGTACCGCCAAAATTTCTTGATTTGAACTTGCCTTTTTTAATCGCGACACGAATTCCTCTCACGACACACTAATTGCTCGAACCGTTTAACAAGTCGTTTTGGTGGCGTCGACGCTGTGACTGACGCACTTTCGTGACTATGTCGACTATCGCCAAAGCCCTAGTCTTAATAGGGTGAAATCAGCATTACGTAGCCTGATTGACGAGTCGGTGACAATCATTCGCGAGGTCGCCGCCGAGTTCGAACGACCCGTGATGTTGTTCTCGGGTGGCAAAGATTCGGTCGTCATGTTGCACCTTGCCGTGCGTGCATTCAGCCCAGCTCGTGTGCCGTTTCCGGTGATGCACATCGACACTGGTCACAACTTTTCTGAGGTCATCGAGTTTCGTGACCGTGCCGTGCGCGACCTTGAGGTGCAACTGATCATCGGTTCGGTGCAGGCTTCAATCGACGCAGGTCGCATTCAAGATGCCACCGGACCACGTGCGAGTCGCAACCCGTTACAAACTGTCACTCTCCTCGATTCAATCAAAGAACATAAGTTCGACGCCGTTTTCGGCGGTGCCCGCCGCGATGAAGAACGCGCCCGCGCCAAAGAACGCGTCTACTCGCATCGCGACGCGTTCGGTCAATGGGACCCAAAATCACAGCGACCTGAACTTTGGGGAATCTATAACGGCCGCCACAAACCAGGCGAACATTTTCGAATTTTCCCAATTTCAAACTGGACCGAACTAGATATCTGGCAATTCATCAGCGACTACAACATCGAACTGCCGAGCATTTACTATGCGCATCGTCGCCAAGTGTTTCGACGAGACAACATGTGGATGGCGGTGTCACCGTTTTTGCAACCCGAAGACGGCGAGACAGTCAGCGAAGAACTCGTGCGCTTTCGCACGGTTGGCGACGCAACTTGCACCGCGGCAATTGAATCTTCAGCGACGACGATCGAACAAGTGATCGCCGAAACTTCTGTGGCTCGCATCACCGAGCGTGGCGCAACTCGTGCCGATGATCGCATTTCAGAAGCCGGCATGGAAGACCGCAAAAAGTTGGGTTACTTCTAATGCA
>DOHD01000014.1:8687-10682 GCA_003535455.1 Acidimicrobium sp. | reverse complement strand
CGTCTGCTTTACGACTCGAAGAGCATCTTCGAAGACCAACTAGAACACATCGAAGCCGTCAGCAAACGTCGTGGCGACGACTATGTCGACTTGTCGCTGCTAACCGACGGTCTTCGTGCCGAACGCGAACAAGGCATCACCATCGACGTCGCCTATCGATATTTTGCGACACCTAAACGCAGTTTCATCATTGCTGATTGCCCCGGCCATATTCAATACACGCGCAACATGATCACGGGTGCATCAAACGCCGACTTGGCAATCGTGCTCGTCGATGCCCGCACGGGTGTGGTCGAACAAACACGTCGCCATAGTTTGCTTGTTTCGCTTCTCGGTGTGCCCCATCTTGTGATCTGCGTCAACAAAATGGATCTCGTCGACTATGACGTCGCCGTCTTCAACTCAATTCGCGAAGAGTTCGAGAGTTTCGCCTCGCGCCTAGATCTGCGCGACGTAACGTTTCTGCCGATCAGCGCACTTGCGGGCGACAACGTCGTCAGTCGTTCGGCCAACATGCCGTGGTTCGAGGGCTCGACTCTGTTGCATCATCTCGAAAATGTCTACACTGCGAGCGACGAAAATCGAATCGACACACGGTTTCCGGTGCAGTTTGTCATTCGTCCGCAACGTGCCGACAACCCCGACTATCGAGGCTACGCAGGGCGAGTTGCTGGCGGCGTGTTGCGCGTCGGTGACGACATCATGGTGATGCCGTCAGGTTTGACCAGCACGATCACCGGCATCGACTCACCCGATGGCGCACTCACGCAAGCCGAGCCTGGTCAAGCCGTAACCATTTTGCTCGCCGACGATCTGTCGATAACTCGCGGCGACATGATTTGTCGCCCGAACAACAGACCAAGAGCGTCGCAAGAACTCGAGGCGATGCTGTGTTGGATGGATGACGCCGCGCCATTACAACTCGACAAGATTTATTCGATCAAACACACCACGAAACTGGCACGTGGCAAGATTTCTGATGTTCTGTATCGTCTCGATATCTCGAACCTTCACCGCGAAACCAATATCAAAGAACTAAAATTCAATGAGATCGGTCGCGTTACATTACACACGACCAGCCCGCTGTTCTTCGACGATTACCACCAAAATCGCACGACAGGTTCATTTATCCTCATTGACGAGGCCTCGGGCCAAACGGCAGCCGCAGGCATGTTGCTCTCGCCTCGCTCTTAAACCAGTCGCGTCTAAACTAGAACTCACTCGTGAGAATCTTGAAAATAAATAATGTCTAAACCTGTCTGGCACGAACCTGGCGTTACTCGCAACCAACGCTGGAACAAGCACGGTCTTTCTGGGGCAACAGTTTGGTTGACCGGCCTCTCGGGCTCGGGCAAATCGACTATCGCCAACGAACTTGCCCGCGAACTTCTCAACACGAGTCGTCTTGCCTACATACTCGACGCAGACAATCTGCGGCACGGCTTAAATTCTGACCTTGGCTTCAGCGATACAGACCGCACAGAAAACATTCGCCGAGTTGCCGAAGTTGCATGTCTGGTTGCCGACTCTGGTGTCGTTGCGATCGTGCCAATTATCTCGCCGTTTGCCGCATCACGTGATCATGCCCGCAAAATTCATCGTGACAACAATTTGCGCTTCATCGAGGTGCATGTCGCCACACCAATCGCCGAATGTGAACGACGCGACACCAAAGGTCTTTATGCCAAAGTTCGCAATGGTGAAATGACAGGCCTGAGCGGTGTCGACAGTGTTTACGAACCACCAAAATCACCAGAAGTCAAAGTCGGTGCAAATAACGAATCGCTCAGCGAGTCTGTAGCGATGATTATGGCTCAACTATTGGTCAAAGCCGGCAAATGAAAGTCGTGCAATATATATGGTGAGCGAAAACGACTTCGCGCTCAAGCCATACGCGGGATTTTTGCTAGTCGCGCCGTCGCTGAAAGTCATGTATTGCCCGACTACAAAAGTCGCTTGCAGCAGCATCAAAATGTTGCTTGCCAAAGCCAGCGG
>DOHD01000014.1:0-8639 GCA_003535455.1 Acidimicrobium sp. | reverse complement strand
ATCGACATGAGCGCCAATGAAGTCGATGAAATTCTGCACTCGCCCGAATGGCTGCGCGTTTACGCCACACGTGACCCACTCGCCCGTGCTTATTCGGCTTGGGAGAACCGCATTTTTTCTCGGGCACCTGGCACCCCACAGCGGGCGATCGAACTCTGCCAAGATCAAACCGTCGATTCTCGCGTCAATGTCACCGCGAGTTTTGCATTGTTTGCCAAGATGCTCACCGAACAGACAAACGAGTTCATGGATGACCACCACTTTTTGCCACAGTCGCACATCGTGCACCCCGACAAGTTCAACTACAACATGGTCGCGCGCGTCGAGCATCCCGCCGAGATGCAACTTCTTGTCGACGAAGTTAATCGTCGCGCCGGCACCTCGCTCTCGCTCGAGCGACACAATGTTGGCTTTGGCATCAAACTCGAACAAGTGTGCGACCAACACACGGCAAATCGCTTGCAAGCCGTCTACGAAATGGACTATTCGACCTTTGGTTTTTCAACCCGAACGTTTCCTGCGAGCATCGATCCGCTGATATTTACCGCCACCGAGACCGCGATGTTGCGCGGCTTTCGTTCATCTATTGAACGACTTCAAGCAGTCTCGTTCACGGCACGCTCGCTTACCGGTTTTAGATTTGGATGGCGCCAGATTTACAAATCTGTAGTGCGCAAACTTTCATTCGGCAAAAAATACAACGATCCTCAGAATCTCTTCTGGTAACTGACCATGAGTGAAAATTTCAATTCGCCCGTAAAAATTGGCATCGTTACCGTTTCTGATCGAGCCTCTGCGGGCGTTTACAAAGATCTAGGTGGCCCAGCGATTCATGAATATTTCACCAAACATCTCGCCAATCAGTGGCAACCCGTTGCTCGAGTCATCGCCGACGAAGTCGATCAAGTTGCGGCTGCATTATGCGAACTTGCCGATGTCGAAAATTGTTGCCTGATTGTTACAACCGGTGGCACCGGCCCGGCCGTTCGCGACGTCACCCCCGAAGCCACCGAACAAGTTTGCGAAAAGATGATGCCGGGCTTCGGCGAACTTATGCGCGCCACATCTCTCAAGGTTGTGCCAACGGCAATTTTGTCGCGTCAAACAGCCGGCATTAGAGGCTCGTCGCTGATAATTAATTTGCCGGGCAAACCATCGTCAATCAGCGAATGTCTCGACGCGGTGATGCCCGCAGTGCCCTACTGCATCGACCTGATCAACGGCCCACGTCTCGAACTAACGAACGGTCTCGTCGCGTTTCGCCCGCGGGCAAAATAGTTCGCTAAATAGTTTTACTGCTCGTCATACGGTTGGCCAGCGGCCTTCGGTGCACGACTCGCACCAACGAAACCAGCGACTACCACGAGCGTCACGAGATATGGCGCCATCAACAAGAACTCACTCGGTATGCCCGTATCGAAGTTGCCGATCTTGAGACGCACCGCTTCGGCCAACGCAAACACCATCGCACCACTGAATGCACCAACTGGGTGCCAACGACCAAAAATTACAGCAGCGAGTGCGATGAAACCGCGGCCACCGGTGATGTTTTGATCGAAACGACCGACTGTGCCGATCGGCCACCATGCACCACCGATGCCCGCGACCGCACCAGCGATCAACAGGTTGCGATAACGCAATTTTATTACGTCGACGCCAAGTGTGCCGGCTGCTTTCGGATACTCGCCTGCGGCTCGAGTGCGCAGACCCCAACGCGTGCGATACATCGCCCAGGTCAAAAGTGCGACGGCAGCAAACGAGAAATAAACAAAAATCGTCTGCACGAAAAGAATTTGTCCGATGAACGGAATTTTCGACAATACAGGCACCGAAATCGGCATCACCGGCACGAGCGAGTTGTAGTCGGGGTTCGGCACCAAAACTCTGAAACTCAAAAACGAAGTTATACCGAGCGCAAAAAAATTGATCGCAAAACCGACAATTACTTGATCAACTCGATATTTGATCGAAAACACCGCAAGAATCCACGCCAAGAGCACACCTGTGAGCATCGCGATGATCGTGCCGAACCACAGGTTCGTCAACGACGCACCAACCGCACCAGTAAACGCACCAGCCAGCAACATGCCCTCAATTGCGATGTTGATCACACCACTGCGCTCACACAAAATGCCGCCAATTGCGCCAAGTGTTATCGGCACGCTGCGCGAAACAGTGTCTTGCAACATGCCAACAAGACTGAACGACTCACCCGAAGTTGCCCACGACAAAAAACTCATAACGAACATTGCCGTCGCCAGAGCGAGCACGATATTCGAAACTTTGCCGAGTCCGCGCCAAAGTTGGGCCGCGCCGAGACCGATAAAGACGATGCCGAAAATCAAAGCAAACTGTTGCGCCGGAATCGTCAGATTTGCACCGCCTTCGGTTAATTTAAAACCTGCATCGCCTGGACGTCGCGAAAAAATCACCAAGGTGATTACGGCGAGACCCATATACCCAAAACCGACGTTCCGAGCACGTTTTTTTTGCTCGGCAGAAATCATCAACGATTCGTTCACCCGCCCCACCCCCTAAATGTTTGACCTTGCGCCGTGACCTGCGACTTCACCCTGAACATCGCCTTCACCAAAAGCGGCGCCGCGACGAACATCACGATTAGTGCGCGCAACACGATAATCAAATCGACCGGCACATCTGTGTTTGCCTGCATCGATCGACCACCCGCTTGAAGTGCGCCGAACAACAACGCCGATACGAGCGTGCCGATCGGCGAAGATTGGCCAAGAAGCGCCACGGCGATCGCGTCAAACCCGATGTTGCCAGCCAAACTCGTCGACGCATAACCGTATGTACCGAGCACCTCGGTTGCCCCAGCCATGCCGGCGAATCCACCCGCCAACAACATTGCGACGACCATCAGGCTCTTTGATTTCATTCCGGCGTATTTCGCCGCGTCACTATTTAGACCAGTTGCACGCAATTCAAAACCCAAAGTCGTGCGCTTCAGCAAATACCAATATGCGTAGGTCGCCAACAGCGCCACGAAAAACCCAGAATGCGCGACGAGGTCAGACCGGCCGTCCAAAAATCCAAACAACCTCGGCAGATGGGCCTCGTCGGAGATCAATTTCGAAATCGGGTCTGGTCGTCCTTCGCGTTGAAAAGTTGTTGTCTTCAGAAGCCACAAAACCAAGAAGCTCGCAATGCTATTGAGCATGATCGTCGTGATCACTTCGTGAGCACCGGTGCGCGCCTTCAAAACACCGGCAACACCACCGTAAAGNNTTCATGAGCACCCGTGCGGGCTTTTAAAAAGCCGGCAACGCCACCGAAAAGTGCGCCACCAATTGCGCCAGCCAAAACTGCGAGCGGCACTTGCAACCAACCTGGTCCGGACATCACAAAGCCAACCCAAAGCGCGGTCATGCCGCCTGCCAACATCTGACCCGTTGCTCCGATGTTGAACAAACCGGCTTTGAATGCCACAGAAACTGCCAACCCGCTCAGCAGAAGCGGTGTGGTGCCAGTGATCGTGTTCGATATTGATCGCAAGCCCCAGAACGAACCTTCGAACAAAGATTTGTACGCGGTAAACACAGTCGAAAATGCTTTGCCGTAGTCGCCCGACTTAAGCGCGTCGATGTCTGTCACAACAATGATGATCGCCCCGACGAGCAACGATGCAACAAGGGCCAAAAAGGTGTAGCGAAGCGACTTGATCAAATCTTTCATCAACTTGCCCCGACTACGTTTTCTGGGCGCGAGCCCGCCATATATAGACCAACATCCATGTGGCTAACTTTCTTCGGGTCAAGATCGGCGACGATTTTTCCGCGATACATCACCAACAGTCGATCAGACAGCGCCATCACTTCGTCAAGTTCTGTGCTGACGATCAAGATCGCCGTTCCAGCGTCACGCTCTTTGACGATCTGCTCATGAATATATTCGATGCTTCCGACATCTATGCCGCGCGTCGGCTGTGCTGCCAAAACCAATCGAATGTCACGGCTCAACTCGCGCGCAACAATAACTTTTTGCTGATTACCACCTGAGAGTGTCGAAGCCAGTTGGTTCGGGTCGCTGGTGCGAATGTCATACTTTGCGACCAATTCATTGGCCTTGTCTTTCGCCTTTGACCATTTCATTTTGAAGCCGTTGCAAAACTCGGTGTCGTGATATCGGGTCAACACGAGATTTTCAGTGATGGTCATTCCGGTTATCAACCCTTGACGCTGTCGATCTTCGGGCACATGCCCCATGCCGAGCGTGTGCCGTTGACGCGGAGTTGTATCGGTTATATCTTTGCCATCAAGCGATAGCGAACCCTGGCTAGTTCGTCTCAAACCGCTGATCGCCTCAACCAGCTCTGTCTGACCGTTGCCCTGCACACCCGCAACTCCGACGATTTCTCCGGCGCGCACGTTAAACGTAACGTTTTCGACCACCAACCGACCATCGGGGTCGATGATGCTCAAATCTTTTACATCAAGCACAACCTGCTTGGGCGATGCAGTCGCCTTGTTCACCGTCAACTGCACTGGTCGACCCACCATCATTTCTGCAATTTGTGCCTCTGACGCGGTCTTCGGGTCGGCATCGCCAACAACCTTGCCGCGACGCAAAACATTGATTCGATTTGCGATCGACAACGCTTCTTTCAGTTTGTGGGTAATGAATACCACACCCTTGCCAGCATCGGTGAGCGTGCGCACGATCGAAAAAAACTCAATTATTTCGCTCGGCGTCAACACTGCCGTCGGCTCGTCGAACACGACAATATTCGCATCGCGCAACAAAACCTTGACGATTTCAACGCGTTGTCGCACACCAACCGGCAGATCTTCGACGATTGCATCGGGGTCAAGATTCAAGTTGTATCGATCAGAAACTTCGCGCACTTGCTTGCGCGCACGATCAATGTCGAGCGCACCAAGTCTCTTCGTCGGCTCAGAACCAAGAACGACATTTTCAGCGACCGTAAAAACGGGCACCAACATAAAGTGTTGATGCACCATGCCGATGCCCGCTGAAATTGCGTCTGCTGGCGAATGAAATTGCACCGCGCTACCGTCGATCAAAATTTCGCCCTCGTCAGCCTTATATAAGCCGTAGAGCACGTTCATCAGCGTTGATTTGCCTGCGCCATTCTCACCAACGAGAGCCAAAACTTCGCCTGTAGAAATAGTCAGATTCACCGAATCGTTGGCTACAACCCCTGGAAACCGTTTGGTAATTCCTCGTAGCTCAAGCTTCATCTTTGGTGTTACCTCGTCGCGAACTTCTGCCAAGAGACTAGTCGGCTTAATTCACGTGCAAAAATTCGGTGCGGTTCGCCCCGACGAAAATATTCAAATTCTTCGCCAAAAACAAAGGCCCTACTGCTTTCGCAGTAGGGCCAAAGTTTTAAACTTCTGCCGTTATAACGGCTTGAAATTAGATTTTAATCGTGCCGTCGGCGATGCCTTTGCCGATTGCCTCAACTTCAGCTTGAAGTTCTGCTGGTACTGCTGTGTAAGCAACACCAACGCCACCGTTTGCCAAAGTACCTACATAGTTGTCTGATGTCTTCACACCATTAACTGTGTCGGTGATCGCTGCGAGTACTGCTGCGTCAATGTTCTTCAACACTGATGCAATGTAGACCTCTGCAGCATCTGGGTTCGAAATGCTCATGTCAACGTCAACACCGATGATCTTGACCTTGCCACCCGACTCTTTTGCGAATTGTGCCGAACCAAGACCCACTGGACCAGCCACTGGGAAGATGATGTCTGCACCTTCGTCAGCCTGGCTCTTGGCAATGTTCTTGCCGTCGTCAAGGCTCTGGAAGTTTCCGGCGAATGTGCCATCTTTCTTCGTTGTATCCCAACCGAGAACCTTGACTTTCGCGCCTTTTTGTGTGTTGTAATAAGCAACACCCTTAGCAAAGCCGTCCATGAAGATGCTCACTGGCGGAATATTGATGCCACCGAAGGTGCCAACAACGCCAGTCTTGGTCATGCCTGCTGCCAAGTAACCGGCCATGAACGATGGCTGGTCAGTTGCGAACACAAGTCCACGTGCGTTTGCGATCGGTGGATCAAATGCTGAGTCAACAATTGCATAGTTCTTGTCTGGGTTTGCTTCTGCTGCTGCTTTTGTTGCATCGCCGAGCAAGAAACCGACTGTGATGATGATGTTGCAACCCTTGTCAGCAAAGTTCTGCAAGTTTGGTGCATAGTCTGCGTCTGATGCCGACTCGAGCAAGTCGATTGTTACACCGAGTGATGCTTCTGCATCTTGCATGCCCTTGTAAGAAATCTGGTTGAAGCCCTTGTCATCGACACCACCGGTGTCAGTTACTTGGCAAGCAAGAACGCCTGCACCTGGCAACGCTGCGGTTGTCTCGGCTGTTGTCTCTTCAGTTACCGTCTCTTCTGTTGCTGTGTCGCTGTCACTACCGCAGGCACCCGCGATAAGTGAAAACACAGCAATGGCAAGAGCGGCAGACTTCAGTCCTTTGCGCTTAATCATTGATTTTCTCCCTTTGCATACACCCCGATGGTCTATGCGATTTGTGTAACGAGACTAGCGCATCCCCGTAACAGGGCAAAAATTGCGACGCACCGCACGAGCCAACGCGCCCCACCCGCAAAACTTTGTGGGCCAGGTAGGGATCGAACCTACGACCAAGGGATTATGAGTCCCCTGCTCTGACCACTGAGCTACTGGCCCCACGCAATGAGCCAAACGCTACTCGCTCAATGCAGAGTTCAGGTATGCCCGAACCTCGTGCCATGCCGATTTACCAAGCGAATTAACCATGCCGACTAATACATCAGTTCAGCGCCTGGCTAATTATGCGACAAATCTACGAAGTCACGTCTTTGTGCGCAAACCGATTGATCGCGAGTGCATAAAGCACGGTGCCCGCAATAAAGCAATAGCTGCCGCCCCGAATCATCACCGAATAATCGACGGTCGCAGCCAACGCATCAAACCACGAAAATGCATAGTGCACCGGCAGCCAATCACGAATTTTGCCAAGCGCCGTAATCGTGTCAAGAATGCTGAGCAAAATTGAAATCGCCACCGCAACACCAACAGCTCCGAGCGGCGCATCAGTACGCACACTCAAATAGAACGCGAGGCCAGCAATGAACATCAGCGAGATCGCGATATAAACAGTGATTATCGCGATTCGCGAAACGGCCACCGGGTTCGCAAAAGTCGCCCCAAGCGGACTCTGCAGTGGCTTGATGCCAAAGGCAATCGCACCAACTATCCACGAACTAATCGGCATGATCAAAACGGCTACAGCCGAGAGACTCAGACTTACCTTAATTTTTTGACGCAACAACCTTGCCCGCGGAACCGGAGACGCCAATAAATATCTGAGCGTCGACCACGATGCCTCAGATGCGACAGTGTCACCATTGAATAGCGCTATCACTGTGACCAAAAGAAATGGCGTGGCGAAATAAAGCATCGTCACGGTGAAGTTTGAGGCACCGATAGTTGCCAAACCAATTAGGTCTGTTGTGCCAGAGCCAAGTCGAGTCGGGCCACCGCTATTGCCCGATGGACCAAACTTGACTGCAATCGCCACCAGCACCGGAAGCGAAACCACAAATAAGTAGGCGATCGCTGTTCGCTTTCTTTTTAGTTGTCGATACAACTCGATGCGATAAGGCAAAGTCTTCGATGGCGAGTAACTCATTGTGTCTCCTGCCCGATGACCAAGTCATCGCCAATCAGTTCGAGAAAGATTTCTTCGAGCGATTGAGATCGGCGATTTTTTGAAAGCAAGTCCTCCATTGGGCCAAATGCGATTAGTTCGCCTCGGTGCATCAACACAACATGACTGCAAGTCTGCTGAATTTCTGCCAACAAATGCGACGAGATAACAACAGTTCTGCCTGTTGATGCATAATTTTTCAGCACTTGTCGCATCTCGGCTATCTGCTGGGGGTCGAGACCATTTGTCGGTTCGTCGAGAACCAAAAGATCTGGCATACCGAGCATCGATTGGGCAATCGCCAATCGTTGGCGCATGCCTTGGCTGTATGTGCGCACTTTTTTATCCAATGCGGTGCCAAGTTTTGTTATTGCGACAACTTGATCGAGATGTTGCTCGTTGTCACGACCAATTGACTGCCAATAAAGACGAAGATTTTCTCGACCAGATAAATGCGGCAAGAAACCAGGCCCCTCAATGAAACTTCCGATGTTTGAAAGCGCTGGCGAACCAGGATAAACCGATTCACCATTCAAATAGATCGAGCCTTTCGTCGGAAAAATCAAACCCATCATCATTCGCAGCGCCGTCGTTTTGCCGGCACCATTTGGGCCCAACAGACCCACAACTTGTCCGCGTTGCACTTCGAATGAAAGATCTACGACTGCGCGATGACCATCTTTATATGTCTTGCCCAAATTCGTTACGGCAACCAAAGCAGTGCTCGATTCTTTTGTCGGCAAGATTTTCGGTCTGCGAATTCGAACAAACATTGCGGCGATGACCACTGATGCAAACGCTCCCAGTGGCCACAAAAAATTTGCCGAGCTCGATTGCGCCGCAGTTGCGATGCTCGTTTCATAAGTCAACGGCGAAAGCGGCGACACCGAATAGAACCGTGAGGTTTTCGGCGTTTCATAACCTTGATCGGTTGATGAAATGCCGACCGCGAGTA
>DOHD01000098.1 GCA_003535455.1 Acidimicrobium sp. | reverse complement strand
GCTTCAAGACCGTGACCGCACGCTTCGTGAAACAACACACCGCCGCTACCGCGCTTGATGACAACCGGCATCGCACCCGATGGTGCAGGACGAGCAGAAAGTTTTGTCACAGCCTGCTTGGCGGCGCGAATCGCCAATTCTTCGACATCATTTTCGTCGAACATTTCGAAACCAATCGTGTGGCCAAGCGAGTCGTAACCAGTTTGCATGCCACCGTCACCCGTGGCGACGACGCTCACACGCAAGAGCGTGCGAACTTGGTCATCGGCGCTGAACACACCGTTGCTGTTGGCGATCATTATTCGCTTGCGTGAATCGCCGTANNGTCAAAGATTTCAAAACCAATGGTGTGGCCTAGCGAGTTGTAACCGGTTTGCATTCCCGCATCGCCGTTTGCAATCACACTCACACGCATGAGCGTGCGCACTTGTTCGTCTGCACTAAAAATNNGCGTCGACTCGTTTTAGCAGTTCGACTTTGCGTGATTTTTCGACAGCGTCGGGCGAAAGTTTGACCGTGTTCACCGAGTGCCGCAACACTTCGCCGAGTTGCACTTTGTGTATGCCACCATCACCTTGCTTTGCCGCGAGTGCCGCAGCCTCGGCAGCAGCCAGCAAACCGCGCTCTGAAAGATCTGAAGTATGTGCAAAGCCGGTTGTCTCACCCGAAACGACTCGAATACCGGCGCCACGATCGCGACCCGACGTCACCTGCTCGACTTTGCCGTCATCAAGACCCGCCGAAGTCGATCGTTTGTCCTCTATATATATCTCAGAAAATTCGGCGCCGGTGCTGCGGCCCTTGGCCAGCACTCGCTCTAAAACATCTGGCGCAACAAGAGGTTCTGCAGTTTTGCTCTTTGACATGGTCATAGCCTATTCGCCTTATATCTCTTCACGGCTTGCCGTAAGTCGTAATCTTTGTTTGTGGATAACGCGAGCGCCGAGACAAACTCTGCGAAGAAATCTGGCCGACGCCCCGCGTTGCCGGTCGACTTTGAACATCGCATGATCTGGTGGAAAGAAGTCTTGATCTTCGGCATTTTTTATTCGGTCTACACATTGATTCGCAATCAATTCGGTTCGACACTCGTCGAAGGTGTTTCAGTGCCGAACCATTCGTTCACAAACGCGATAAGAGTGATCCGCTTCGAAAGATGGATCGGCCTTTATCACGAAGAAACTTTGCAAGATTGGGTATTGCCGCATATTTGGTTGATCAAAACAATGAACGTGTATTACGGCACCGCGCATTTTTTTGTCACGCTCGGTGTTTTCATCGCGCTCTACAAATTGCGTCCGAGTGTCTTTGGTCAATGGCGCAACACACTCGCCGTTATGACTGCGCTCGCAATCATCGGCTTCTCGCTGTTTCCGTTGATGCCGCCGCGACTGCTCGACGCACCGTGCCCCGACGAGGGCTTCGGCGCCGCATGCATCGAAAGCGAATTTCGAAATTTCAACGGCGCCGAAAATTTCGGCTTCGTCGACACGATTCGAGAATATGGCGGACCATGGGCGTTCGACCGTGGCGCGGGCAGCAAAATATCCAACCAATATGCGGCGATGCCTTCGCTACATATCGGTTGGGCAACATGGTGCGCATTCGGATTATGGCCAATCGCGCGAAAACTTTGGATGCGTCTCGCGCTTTTGTTGTATCCAGCCGTCACGACATTTTGCATCATCGTCACTGGCAATCACTTTTGGCTCGACGGCGTCGGCGGAATCTTCGCCTACGTTGTGGCATATTTCATTGGCACCGAAATCCATTACTGGAATCATCGGCGACTCGTAACCAAACTCACTAAGAACCATCCCAGCGCGCGGGGCTAGCGTTATAGGCGCTATGGCGCTCTCAGACATTCGCCAACCGAGCGACCTCGCAAAGTTGAGCTACGAACAACTCGCAGAATTATCGGGCGAAATTCGCGACTTCATCGTCGACTCGGTTGCAAAAAACAGCGGTCATCTTGGCTCAAACCTCGGCGCTGTCGAACTGACACTCGCGCTGCATCGCGTGTTCGAATCGCCACGCGACGCAATTTTATGGGACACAGGCCATCAGTCATACGTGCACAAAATTGTGACGGGTCGTCGTGGTGGTTTCGCCAACTTGCGACAAGCCGGCGGCATTTCGGGTTACCCGAGCCGCGAAGAAAGCGTGCATGACTTCATCGAAAACAGTCACGCGTCAACTGTGTTGAGTTACGCATACGGATTAGCCGTCGCGCGCGATCAAAACCCGCACCCTGATCACCGCCATATCGTCGCCGTAATCGGTGATGGATCACTGACCGGCGGCATGGCATACGAGGCGTTGAACAATCTCGGTCACTCAAAGCGTCGCGTAATTATCGTGCTCAACGACAACGGTCGCTCGTACGCACCGACGATTTCAAACGTGACGAGCCCAAAAAATTTGAACACCGCGCCGAGCGCTCTCGACGAAACCGGCGAACTGCCGCGACCACAAGACAAAATTACAAAACTTCTTTCGCGCGCGCTCACCGACATCAGACTCAACCCCGTTTATGTACGTCGTCAACGCAAACTCGAAAAGTTTTTGTATGAGCTTCCGGTTGTCGGCCCGCAAGCAGAACGCGGCATCGAAGCGTTCAAGGCCGGCATTCGTGAATTTTTGCAACCAACCGCATTTTTTGAAGCGCTCGGTGTGCGCTACATCGGGCCGATCGATGGCCACGATCAAAAATCGCTCGAGCACGCACTGCGATCGGCGTCGCAACGCGTCGAAGAAGGTCCGCTTGTCATTCACGTGATCACTCAAAAAGGTCGCGGTTACCCGCCCGCCGAAGACGACGACGAAAAAAATCTTCACGACGCGCCAGTGTTCGACCCAGTTACTGGTCCGCC
>DOHD01000145.1:816-4037 GCA_003535455.1 Acidimicrobium sp. | reverse complement strand
GTTGAAAAAGCAATATCCGCCATAGAGATCGGTCGTCGCGTGATGACCCGGCGGACGGCACAAGCCATAACTATTTTTTGCACCGTCTAAAACTATTTTTGTCGCACTCATCGCAACATCGACTGCACCACGAGCCGCCTCATATGTGCCCATCGTCAGCGGTGTCGTGGTTTCAAAACACCACCAACCCAATTTGCCGTTCACCGACTCTGGTTCGACACGATCACCCATCTTTGCACGCAAATTCGATTTGAAAAACATATCGGGCACGACCTCGCGCGATTCTTTTACGTCGCGCTGATAGTCGGCCCAAGCCGTCGTAAGAAACTTCAACAAACCTGGGTTATGAATTTTGGTGATCGGCTCGGTGCCCCAAGCGGTCGGCGACACAAAATCAAATGCTTTGTCACCAGCCAAAGTTTCGCGAATCTTTTCTGCTCTTCCCGTGTGCTCATATGGCGAATGCGCCGATGACCGCTCAATTTCAACTTCGGGGTTGTGCAACAAATGCGACGGCGAATATACGACTTTCACGGCACCTCAATTCTGATCAAAATATTTTGACGAATTATCTAACTGAAATCTAATGGTGCACGCAACGAGCGCTTCAATTCAGCGAGCCCCGAAGTTGTTGCAATCAACTCGACGGCTTCCCAAAGTTTGACGGCTTGTTCACCTCGTGGAGTCTTTGAAATCACGGGCCCAAAGAAACTGCCCTCATTGGGCTGACCCGGCTTAAACGTCAAGATCGGTGTGCCGACATCTTTGCCCGTGCGCGAAAGTGCGAGGTCGGTCTCTTCGCGAATCACCGCGGTATGTGATTCGTCTTCAAACGAATTGGCCCACTCGACTGGCAACGAATGTCGCTGCAAGACATCGCTAAGAAACTTATGAGCATCGGTGTCAATACCTTCGCGATTTTTTTCGACATGAATCGTGGTTCCGATCGCCGTATAAAACTTCGCCACGGCATCATTGCCTGCAGCCGCGCGCGCGGCACTGGCCACCCGCAACGCCTTGAGTCCGAAACTGTGGATCATCTTGTGATAATCGTCGCCAGGCTTGTAACCCTTGTCGGTATTGATCATCGACAACGAGATAAATCGCCACCGCACTTCATATTTGCCAAGTGTGCTGACTTCGGTCGCCCATCGCGAAGTAACCCACGCCCACGGACAACCCGGATCAAAGAAAAATTCTAAATCTGCCATAAAGACAGATTAGGCGCTTCAGACTCGCTCAACCTCTTTAAGGTCGTAAGTTTCAATCACATCGCCCGGCTTCAAGTCTTGGAAGTCTGTCAAACTGATGCCGCACTCAAAACCCTCGCGCACTTCTTTGACATCGTCTTTGAAGCGGCGCAACGTGTTGATGTTGCCCTTCCAAATGATCGTGCCGTCGCGCAAGAATCGCACGCGCGAGCCGCGGGTGATAACGCCCGAAACAACCGAGCAACCAGCAACCGCGCCAACCTTTGGTGCTTTGAAGATCTCGCGCACTTCGGCTTCGCCAGTGACAACCTCGACAAATTCAGGGGCAAGCATGCCCTTCATCGCTTTTTCGATGTCTTCAAGAAGTTTGTAAATAACTTCGTAGGTGCGAATTTCGACGCCTTCTTTTTCGGCGAGTTCACGAATTTTGCGGTCTGGTCGCACGTTGAAGCCGATCAATGTTGCGTTTGTCGCCGCTGCCAACGAAATGTCGTTTTCGGTTATTGTGCCAACGCCACGGTGCACGAACGCCGCGCGCACATCGTCGCGCTCGAGTTTGCGCAAACTCTCGGTGACGGCCTCGAGCGAACCGTGCACATCGGCTTTGACGATTACGTTCAAAGTTGCGATCTCGCCGGCCTGAATCTGCGTAAAAATATCTTCGAGCTTCACGCCGCGTTGCACCCGTGCGTCACCGCGTTGGTTCATCGCCCTGAATCGTTGTTCGCGTGCACCCGCGACCGTGCGTGCGGTTCGCTCATCGGGTGCTGATCTGAATTCTTCACCCGCACCAGGCACCGCCGACAGACCCAAAACCTGCACCGGCGCCGAAGGCCCAACTTCTTTGACTTGCTCACCACGATCGTTGATCAGCGCTCGCACTTTGCCCCACGCCGCACCAGCAACAATCGGGTCGCCGACTTTAAGCGTTCCCTTGTCGACCAAAATCGTGGCCACTGGCCCGCGGCCGACATCAAGCTGGGCTTCAAGCACCACGCCTTTGGCGCGCCCAGTCGGGTTGGCGACAAGTTCTTCAAGTTCGGCGACAACATTCAATTGATCTAGCAAGTCGTCGATGCCAAGGCCACTTTGTGCCGACATCTCGACAACAATCGTGTCACCACCCCATGCCTCGGGCGTCAACTGCTGCTCGGCCAAACCAGCCAGCACGCGTTGTACGTCGGCGTTTTGTTTGTCGATCTTGTTCAGCGCGACGACAATCGGCACGTTGGCAACTCGTGCATGATTTATCGCCTCAATTGTTTGTGGCATCACACCGTCGTCGGCGGCAACGACAAGCACGACGATGTCGGTCACTCCAGCGCCGCGAGCGCGCATCTTGGTGAACGCTGCGTGACCAGGTGTGTCGATGAAAGTTATTTTCTTGCCGTCGCGTTCGATTTGATATGCACCGATGTGCTGGGTGATGCCGCCGGCTTCCCCGGCAACAACGTTTGCCGAACGAATCCTGTCGAGCAGGGTGGTCTTGCCGTGGTCGACATGCGCAATGATACAGAAATTACGAATGAGGCTGGGATCCATAGAGTAAGACGAAATCAGGCTTCAGCCTGAGACATTTGCCGCTGTTGCAGCCGATCGCATTGCAGAGACCGCTTGGGTCAGGTCAGTTTGCGCAAACAGGAAAGATCCTGACACAAGGATATTCCCCCCTGAACCGACGCATCGAGCTGCGGTTTCGTTATTAATTCCACCATCTACAGTGATATCTACCTGATAATTCTGACGCACAATCACTTCCCGAGCTTCACGGATTTTCGGCAAAACTTCAGCGAGGAAAGGTTGCCCCCCAAATCCAGGATTTACAGTCATGCAGAGAAGTTGATCACACAGGGGCAGTAATGGAATCGCGTGCTTGAGAAGCGTGGCAGGGTTGATTGCCAATCCACTGCGACAACCCCTTTGGCGTATCGATTCTAAGGTGCGAGCCGATTGATGTCGTGCCTCAAGATGAATATTTAAACAGTCTGCCCCAGCATCAATAAACTCATT
>DOHD01000145.1:0-764 GCA_003535455.1 Acidimicrobium sp. | reverse complement strand
CCGTCCATAATATCCACATGAACCCACTCTGCTCCGCTGGCCTTAATTCTCTCGGCTTCCGCTTCAATACGGCCCAGATCAGCCCCCAAAATAGAAGGTGCGATATGAATCGGTCGATTGGTCACAGAACACTCCTCCTTTAAAACAATCTAGGTCCACAGCCAAAGTTTGAAATGCTTACGAAGGGACGGAACAGTCCTGTGTGCAGGCCTAGATACAGTTTCATATCTAGACATCATTCCCTCCCCGCCCCCTGCCGTCGAACAGTAATCTCTCTTTATTCTGTTTCTGATTTGGACCCTCGATCCAAAAGAGCCAGTAACCCCTCTTTGGGTGACTTCTTTCCCTGCAAAACTTGAAACAGCTCCTGAGCAATCGGGGCTTCGATCTTTTTACTTTCAAGAATTTTATGCAAAGCCTCCGTGGTGGGTACCCCTTCACAAACGCCGTCAACGGATGTCAATGCCTGCGCGACTGTGTCACCCAACCCTAAACGCTCTCCTACACAACGATTTCGGCTGGAGCGACTATAAGAAGTTAGAATCAGGTCACCCACTCCACTCAACCCCTGAACCGTCTCCTCCTGCGCACCAAAATGGACTGCCACACGGGTCATCTCCCTCAAGCTCCTGGTTGTTAATCCAGCCAAACTATTTTCCCCCAACCCCAATCCTGCGCACATACCAGCCGCAAGGGCGTACACATTTTTTAGCGCACCTCCCCACTCCACTCCGATCAAATCGATCTCGGCATTCCTGCTGAAC
>DOHD01000086.1:18674-32348 GCA_003535455.1 Acidimicrobium sp. | reverse complement strand
GCGGGCGGCAACCGCGCCAGCCGCTATGGCAGTAGCAACCCAAAAACGAACAGCAACTTTCAACACAAAAGGCTACTTTATGTTTACTGACAGGTTTGTTTCGAATACAGACAATTCCCCTACGGGATTTGCGCAACAATGCATCGGCACCGACCTATTGCCCATCGCGAGTCTTGAACCACTTCGCCCGCCAGCACCCCCTCAAAAAAATTTTGCAGGGCACATTATTCGAACTCGGCTAACGGACCTCTCCAAATTGAGTTGTAACGTTTTATCGTCTTGGTGAACGCCGTAACGAGATCGGCGCTGCCCTCTCGATGAATCATTGTCATCGCTTCTGTGTAGACCTTTTCGTCTTTCTCAAGTGCTGTCCAACGATAATTTTGGCCCATCTTTGGGCCGTCAGCAATATTTTTTCGCGGAATAGCATTTTGACGCATTATCTTTTTCATTCCTTTGGTTTGAGGTCGGCCCAAAAATTTGCCGAGGAGCCTCAATTCAGTTGCCGGATCTAAGACAAGTTTTTCGAACTGAATAAAGTGAAAATTCGAACCTGTGTACTGCTCAGACTGCACAACATCAATCATCCAATTGCATAAAAAGTCGACGCTCATCAATGCTTGATCAAAAGTTTTTGCCTTGGCAAACTTCTCTGCCCATGAACTTGCAAACCATGGCACTTTGTAGCCATTGCAATCTACGGTCAAGTTGATTTCTCGTACTCGGCGCCAACGAGATGGTTCGAGAAATCTCGACCAGTGTGTTACAAGATGCAACGGATGACGGATAACTTCAATAAATTTCAAGCGGTCTCCGAACGCGTCGACGATCGGCGTGGCAATTGGGTATATGCAGTGCGTCGTAATGTTATTAGAGATATTCTGCTCATCAATTTTCTTGGCGATGCCTTCGCCATCTTTGCTGAAAAGCCTTGATACAAATTTAAACGGGGTCGGGTGAAATCTGGGACCAGTCTCATCGCGCCAGCGTAAGTTCACCTCGCGTCCAATGAGGTTGTAGTACTGGTTACGCCCCGCGATGAGTTGCAGAAGGGTGACCGTCGCATTGTTATTCATCGACCCTAGATATGAGACTGCGCATAGATAGTCGTAGTCGGGGTTGTATTTGAAATGTTCAACGCGATCAAAACCGCCGACAAGTGTGCTGACCAATTGTTTGCCCGAGCCCCATAGACCGTCGACAACAATCACATCGTTGCTGAAGTCGTCAAATTTTTTTAAAAGCCACTGACTCAATTAGTTGCCTTTCTATTTACACCACAAGAATCAATTTTGTCAAAGCTCAAGTGAAGTTTTTGCAGGGCAGGAGGGATTTGAACCCCCGACCATCGGTTTTGGAGACCGGCGCTCTACCAACTGAGCTACTGCCCTAAATCGTTAACTAACGCTAATCACGATAGTGCGCAAACACCTGAACCGTATAGCCGATATTCAAATTTTAGAGAATCCAGTCTCTATTGTCGCGCAAAAACTGCGCACCGTATTTCGCACGAATCTCTCCGTGGCAGATAGTTCGCTGCTCACCAATCACTTCGGAATACTTTCGCCAAAAACTCTTTTGCAATTCGTCGTCACCACTCTGCGACATCCAAGACCCTTCGATGCGATCCAACATCTCAATCATTAGATCTCTAATTTCTTCGGGGGTGTTGCTGTCAATCGAAACCCCGGCATCTAGATATTGTGCTGTGTGCGAGAACTGGGCGATGCCATTTTCGCCCATCTGCGAAAGATTCAGGCGTTTACCAGTTTTAAGTGAACTGACGGTTTTTGCAATGCCGAGATCGCAGGCGCGCGACGAATAAAACATA
Organism: Acidimicrobium sp.; assembly: GCA_003535455.1. GTDB lineage: Bacteria > Actinomycetota > Acidimicrobiia > Acidimicrobiales > Ilumatobacteraceae > BACL27. Next base: position 30,517 of record DOHD01000086.1, on the reverse strand, counting down.
TGAAACGGCGAATAATTGACGTACGCGTTTGGTCTTCGAAACGCCGCCGGTATCGCGTAATAGCCCAGGCCATCTGAGACACAGAACTCGCAGTTCGCACCAAGAAAAACATCCATGAATTCTGAGCGAAAACGCGAGTTTGCATAATCAATAACTCTTTGGTGCGTAGACCTAAGTGGTTTAGCAACTACTGAGCCCATACGAAACACAAAAAGTCCACGATCTGCAACAGCCTCTGCAGCCAAAACGTAGTCGTCGACATCACAGTTGCGATAATCGTGATAAGACATGTCTTTATCTGGAAACGCCATCTTTGTATACGCCGCATCTCGAACGATGAAACACACGAACCTATCGCCTTCACCGAGGCCCATTTGTTTTAGAGTCCTATTCCCAATTTCGATTTCACTCGGCGTAAAAGACAGATGCGGCGGCGCATCATCGATCAAGTTGTGAACATCCAGACAAGTCGACGCAGTATTCGGAATTTGATGTGCTCTGGAACCTGGCATCAAATTATTTAGGCGAAACACCGGCACCATAAACCAATTGGGCCAAATGCGCATCACACGCTTCCACATTTCATAGATCACCCGATTCGAAATCGGTTCTGGCGCATACCAGATATTGAACGAACGAACAGGTTGTTTCGCTATTCCATGTTCAATTTCAAGCTGTTGAAGTTCAGTCTCAAGCACAAAATGGCCGATTCTGTCGCTTCTCATCACGCCAATTCGCACAACCACAAGCGGCCGAATGACCCTGATAAGTAATATAAAAATCAAGGCGATTGGCACTGCAATCGCCAGCCGAGCTAGGCGTTTCACATTTGTTTGCATCCGTTGTTTAGTTTACCCAGTGCGAATTCTCGCGCAGAAACTGAATACTGACCTTCGGCTCTTGACCACTAATCGCACTTTGAATTGGTGCAGGTTTGAGCCGATAGTAATAAGACCAAAATTTTGCGACAAGCTCTTGGCTTTTGACGTTTTGTGGCGAATCTTCTTGATGACCATTGAGAAGTTCATAGGTCGCGTGCAATATCTCGTTTGGTGAATTTTCAACAAGTTCAAGCCCGGCTGATTCATATTCGTAACTGCTGGTACACGAGCCAAGACCATTATTCGACGCAACGATCTCACTGAAACGCAAGAATCGCGACTCGCCTTTAAGCCAATACTGCTTTGGAATTATCAAATCGCGTGGACCATATTTACCGAAATTGCCGATTGGTATGTAGTTGGTCAACACACGAGGTCTGCGGAATATTTCTGGAATTGAATCAATTCCAAGAACTGACGAAATAAAAAGTTCACAGTTTGCACCAAGGTAGATGTCAAGAAACTCAGATCTCATGCCATTTGACGCATAGTCAATAACCTGGGGCGAAGTTGTAACAAATGGTCGCTCGACCTTGGCTCCCATTCGAAAAACCAAATAGCCGTCTTTGGCGAGCTGCTCGGCAACTATTTGGTAATTTCGAATGTCGTTATTGCGATAATCATCCTTGGCAATATCGCGATCTTCAAATTGTGCTCGCTTATACGACGAATCTCGTACGGCTAGACAAACAAATTTTTGGCCGGGAAAAGTGCGAACAGAGTCCAGAAACTGCTCGCCCTCTAAAATCTCCTGCGAGGTGAAACTTAAATGCGGTGCCATCTTGTCGAACAACGCGTATGCGTCGCGGTCGTGGTGAATAATCGCAAACTTTGCACGACCTGGAAGTCGGCGCGAAATTGCGTCCGTATATCGCACGATGGGTGAAGTTGAAATTTTTATCGTGCGAGCCCACATTTTGTCGAGCTGCTGATTCGAAACACCTGCAGTCGGATTGCGATACCAAATATCTCTCGACTTTTTGTCTTGGTTATTTAATTGTGCGTCTTTTTCGCACAAGTAAACTTCGATGTTCGTCGCGTAATGCCCAATCTCATGACTCGGAAGCCGCCCTATTTTGTAGTGGCGAAACGGATAAACAACCCGAATCGCAACCGCAAGCAGAGAACCGCCCAACAAGCAAAAAAAATTCTTAAATAACTTCATGATTCGATAAACGACGGATGGGTTTTCAAAAAACTATCTGAGATTGGCAACCTTCCTACCGCGCCTTCACTAACTCGTATCGACTGTGCCTTTTCTTGCCTAACGGTCAAGTTCCAGTTGTTTGCATCGAGTCTTGAAAACATTTCACTCGCGGCATTGATCAAATCAGCTTCAGAGTTGTCAATAACTTCAAACTCAAAGTCTTGATGCACCGTCGACTCGCAATGCGGTATCGGTGTGCGCAAAGCATCGCGCAGATTCATCGCTGAGCGTTGATCAGAAATTCTGTATCGCTTTGGCACCATAAACGATTTGTCCGACCAAAAACAGTGACCGTATGAAGAGAAATTCGAGCGAATTGTCGGCGTGTCAAAGCACATCGCCGCTTCTGACCCACCAGACTGAGTGCCAACGAAGAACTTCGCCTTTGCCCAAAGAAAGACGTCCATCCAATCAACTCGCTCAACCGCATGGGCATAGTCAATTACGTTTTGCATTTTCGGCAATCGGGTCATAAGTGGGCTTCCCATGCGAACAACATGACCCCCGCGGTTGACTATTTCTCGAATCATCGGCAGATAAGACTTGATGTCGGCGTTGGGCAGTCTCGCCTGATCACGATGACTTCCTTCGCGCACATGTATTGCCACGAACCAGTCACTTTCGGTCAAGCCCCATCGCTTCAAAACTCGGTGACCTTTCACCTCGGCTTCTTTGTCTAGTTTCAAGAGCGTCGGGTTTCCTGACTGTTTCCATTCATAGTTTGCAATGTCTACCGCCGACCATTGATCAATCGTGCCCGTCTTCATACGAAAGCTCGGCACATCATCAACTATTGACTCGAACTTGCTGACAAATCTGTTTAAATCAATGCGATTCGTCTTGAGCGAAAATAGTTCTGGCTTCAATAGGTTTAGAAGTGGCATATTGGCAACATACTTTGGGTCATAAAGCAAAACCCGCTTCTCTTTGGATAACAGATCTAGTTTCTGAAGTTTTACTATTGCGGCCAACTGCACAACGTGACCCAATGGACCAGTCCAATCACTGCCCATAAATCGGAGATTGAGATCAGAAAGTTTGTGCTGCCTGGCGATTTGATCACACAAATCATTTATGTTCGTCCACTTGTTTACAAACTTGGGCCAATCGCCCATGCGAAAATGCATCTGTGCCTGCGTTTTCATCAATTCGATTGACTCTGGATATTTAATCAGCGCATCGTCGAGTATTTTCGTCGCTTCAGACATTTTAAGCGAGTCGCGCAACACCCGAGACTGACTTGTAATCGCCGAAACTGCATTTCTGGCGGTCGATTCAACAGCAATTGTTTGATTCTGCTTGCGAAATAAAGGTTCAAAATCTGGTGCGATTTGATTGACTTTTTTTTGTAGGCGATTCTGCCCCAAAAAAAACGAATCTGTTCGAACAAGCAGATCTCGAAGTCTTGAAACTTTCTTGATCAGAGCTAGCACACCACTATTTCTCAACTGAAATATCTGACGTTGTATTTGACTAATTGACATTGGCAATATCTTGTGCGAGCTGATATGACTCAGGCGTGCCTATGTCAATGTAGGTTTTGTCGGTCTCAACAACATAAATCTTGCGAAGATATTTTGGTATCACCTGAGTACTGAAGTCGGTCTCATTTATCAAATTCGAAATCAACTTGGCTGAGAGCACGTACATCGCCCCATTTGCAAGATTCCCGTGACTCTCGACGGACTTTTCGAACATTTGTTGCAAGATATTTTCACCGTCAACTTCTAAAATTCCACAAGTTTGTGGGGTTGCTGTGCGAAATGCCAACATCGTCATCAAGCATGAGGACGGTCGGCTGTTGTGGCGAATTATCAAATCAGCAATGTCAACCTCTGAGTAGTTGTCGGCGTGTACCAAAAGCCCATCATTGCCCTCAAAAAACTTTGAGTTCGCAACCAGAGTGCCCGCCGTGCCCAGTAACTGAGGTTCAAAAACGGTTTGCACAAACTCGTTGTATCGAGAATTAGCAATGTGCGACTCGACTATTTCGTGCTTGTAGTGCAAATTAATTAGAATTCGTTCGACCCCCGCAGATAAAAGCGATTCGCACCAAATATCTAGCAATGGCCTGCCCTTAATCGGCACCAAACACTTCGGAATCTTGTCAGTTAAAGGTCTGAGCCGAGTGCCAAAACCAGCAGCAAGAAGAACCGCCCTCACTCCGACAACTCGCGAAGTATCTCGCTTTTCTTGATTGGCGTGTTGCCGACTCGGCCAACTTGAATTGCCGCGGCAAGTGAGCCAAGCAACCCAGACTGCCACATGTTTGCACCAATGGTCATTGCGAGCGAGGTCGCAACAAGCATGCAGTCTCCTGCGCCAGCGACATCTTGAGCCGCAGAATTAAGCGCCGGAATCTGATCTGTCTCCCAATCTTTACCCCACCGACCATGCAGCAAAACACCTTGCTCGCCAAGTTTCAAGGTAACACTTCGAGCTACTGCACGCTCACAAACCTGTTGCGCAATCACAACGAGACCATCCTCGGTATTGCGCAATGCGATTCTCGCTTCGCGCTCGGTAGGCGTAATTAGGTCAACGTTTTTAAATCGCGAAATATCACCAATCTGAGACGATGACTGACTGTCGGCAACAATGCGAATCTTTTTTGATGTTGCAATTGCCGTCGATTCATCAACGACGGCTTGCGGCAAGCATCCATAATTAAAGTCTGAAAAAATCAACAAGTCGGCATCGGTACACGCCGACTTTACGCTTTTTATCAAAGCCTTTTGAATCGGTTCATCCACGGATCTTTGCACCAGATGGCTGACCCGCAACAAAGTCTTGGCCCGACTTCTAAAACGCTGTTTTAAGGTCGTCGGCCGTGAATCATCTACAACTAACTCATGATCGACTCCGAATCGTGTGAGTTCGTCGCGACAGAACTGCGCTGTTTCGTCGTTGCCGACAACCGAAAAATACTTCACTTGAGCACCAAGTGACGCCGCATGTGCCGCAACAATCGCCGCACCACCAACAAACTTTTTACTCGACACAGGGGTCACGACAATTGTCGGGTCTTCTTCGGACATGCCGAGCGGGTCGCAAGAAATATATTCATCGACGATCGTGTCGCCGATTACGACAACTTTCACTTGACCCAATTTTTCGACTAAAGCAACGAGGTCTTTAACCTGAACACCTCGTCGTTTCATGAATGCAATGGGAAGGTTGATTATTTTTTGATCTTGTGAAGCCATTTCGCGGCGAATTAGGTCAAGCGAGGTAAAGACAACATCGCCAGAGCTAAACAACAGTTTTCCTCCGTAGCTTTCAACAGCCTGTTGCTCGGGGTTTTCTTGATTTTTGTGTTCTTTACCTTTGACAACTAAAGCGGGTTTGATTCTTCGAATCGCATCATTAGGTGAATCTTCGATCAAAAAAGCCTCATCAACTAAGCCATTAATTTTGACGGCTTCAAGTCGAAACTCTTCGGGAACATGGGCCGAAACCCCAGCGACTTTGTCACTAAGAACACCAACAACCAACTTTTCACCGCTCTCTTTAGCAAACTTCAAAAGTCGCACATGGCCGGGGTGCAGAACATTAAATGTTCCAGATACAAATACGGTTCCGTGTTTCATGATTAGACCATTTTCTCGACGATTTTTCGCACAGTACTTAACGATGACGGCGATTTAATTGCAGTGAGATTAGAAGATTCTAGCGAAGAATGAGGCAAAGGCTTTTCGCCAACTTCGCCCGCTGTTTGTTTGCGGACAATGCTTTGAGCAGCGTCAAGTTGTGTAGCGACCGAGCACGCCATTTCAAAATAACTAATTTCGTCCGTTGTAGACGCCTGCACGATGGGTGGTGCCGGGTTTGACAAGACGCTTTCGATTACTGCGCAAGCATGGTCTTTGGTGATCGGGCTGAGACTCACATCTGTGAACGCCGAAATCGGTTGCTTCGCCTTGATTTTATTTACCCAATCAACGAGAAGCTTGCTTTCTTCAGAAAGCACTTTTGTGAACCGTATGACTCTTGCTGCTTCACCAAGACTCAATATTTGTAATTCAGCTTGCGACTTTTGTCGGCCATATTCGGTAGTCGGCGAATACTCGGCATTGCATTTGACGTTGGCAACCTTGCCATCAAAAACTCGGTTTGACGATAGAAAAACAACATTCTGGCAACCAGTAACCACAAACCACTTTGCAAGTTCAACCTGCGAACCTACATTCACCACTCGACTCAACTCAGGATCATTCTCACATTCGCGTAGCCCAGTTATACCGGCGCTAATTACAACAGCATCCATTTTCGGTAACTTGCGAACGGCTGCGAGAGCATCCGTTATGTTTGCAAGATCTAGCGCCAGCGAATTTTTGTCGTAGGCATCAATATGTCGTGAAGCGCCAATGACTTCGGTCCCGTTCTGTCTGAGTGTCGAACACAAATGCGAGCCAATCGCGCCAGTCGAGCCAATAACCAAAACTCTCAACGCCGGACCGTGCCTTCTGCCCACTCGGTATCTGAATCAGAGAATGGGCCGCTTTGTACTTCGATAAAAACCGCCGAGTCGGTCAAAGTACGGATGGTTCGAAAAACTCGGGCGGGCACTCTTAGTGATGAAACGACGCTTGGCTCACCATGCAGGTACTCGACTTGATATGTCTTGTCACCAATGACGCCCCCGTGGTGCAAGGTAATTTCAAGTGCGCCACGAATCATGTGATATGAAACCGATGAGTCTCTATCTTGACGCAATGGTCCAGTGCTGATTTGTTCGGCGTGAATCATCAGCATCTCTTGAATCACCTGTGACTGGTCATGATGCATACACAGGCGAGCCGTCTTCTGACCATTGGCAACCGCAAAAGCACCGAGAAACGAAATCAAGCTCTCGTTGGCCGCGACCGTTTCAGACTTGGCGAAAAACACACGCGAATTGACTTTTTTCAGGTCAATTTGTTGCAGCAACAGTCGCTCGAGTCGACTTAGGGCACCGGGAGAATTATTCTCAACACGTTTGACAATCTGATTCATNNATGATCGCAACACAAACCTTGGGCTCGAAAATCTTGCTTCGCCAATGTTGCAAATCGCATATTTGCTCGGCGCACGGCGCGTGCTCAAGTAAATGTCAAAAAACGCGATATCCGACGATTCTCCGGCGCCATTTTCGTTGAGCCAGCGAGAAATCACGTTCGGCGAACTACCTTCAGGAAGTGTCGGCAAATTCAACGAAAGTTTGGGCCCACCGTTTGCGCTGGCAACAGATTGCTCGACTAAAAGCCGGCCTGATTTATCGATTGTGATGAGAAACATTGACTACTCAAAGTATATGAATTCGTAGTCTCCCTTATAGCCAGTCTTCTCGAACATCCACAGCCATTCATCAAAATCAAAGAAAGTTTCGCAGGTCAATGCCCAACATTGAAGATTGAATTGTTCAAGTTCGTTGCGATAACTCTCAGAGGTCACATAGTGCGCTTTGCCGATTCGCTGAATCTGGCGAAGACAATGTTCAAGATCAAAGGCCCGAAGATTATGCAACATCGTCAGCGAAATGACCAAGTCAAACTCTTTGTCGCCCCAATTGAACTCGCCACGCGCATCATGAATTTGTGTGAACGGTCGTACCAAATCTGTTGCATGATTTAACGCGTATTCTGATATGTCTGTACCGACAATCTGCAACTTAGGTTCAAGGGTCAAGAGTTCGTGCAGCAAAAAACCTTTGCCACAACCCAGATCTAATACTTTTGATCCGGCCTTCAACTTGTATGTATCAATTAGTTTTTGCGCGACGGGCGTCCAATAGCCGGCACGATATGAATATCCGCCATAGCCATAGCGACGATCTCCGTCCCAATAATCTGCCCCATATTCTTTCGCTTTGAGCATGCACTGAACTTTGTCGTCGTTCATACGCGCGAGATAGTCTCGCTTTGTTGCACGGTGTAGTGGCGTGACGAACTCGCGCAATACACCCATTCAGTTAGCCCTCGACTTGGGTGACACAGTGATCAAGTGTGGCCTTGACGAGCAGGCACTGCTCGACCGAATCAACATCTTGTTGTTTGGCAATTGACATGCCTTCAACTGCAAAGTGCAGAGATTTGCCGGCGGCAAGCGCGCGCGAGTAAACCGACTTTCGTTGAACGGGTTGGGTAGGCAACTGATACAAGCTGTAAAACACGATTCCGTCAACGCTTGCCAGGTCGTCAAGAACTGATTCAAGAATCATAAATGAATCTGGCATGGCATACTCGGTCGCAGCAAGCAACAACTCGTATCCCCTCTTGGTGCAGTAGTCGCGCAAAATGATATTTTGCACATGTTGTGGTGCTCGTTCACCCATGAATGGTCGGGCGAAAATATAGCCGCGTAATTTTTTCATGAGATTCGCGGCAACGAATAGGTCATGCCTCGACGAGATGCCGGTCGCAAAGTAATCGGCTCAAAGAACTCACCCGGCTTTTTATCTCCGTAAGGTGTGAACACACCTTTGAAACGACAATTCATCGACCATCTGGTCTCAGATTCTCTGTTAAGGCGATTACCGTGCGGCAACGACTGATCAAAAACCAAAACTTGCCCACTCTTGACTTCTAGCCACTTGACTTCATTTTTGATCGAGTCAAAAATCGACTCACTGCTACTTCCACCCCGCTGACTGAACTCATCCGAAAACTTTGCCGATTCGACTGGAGGCAACAAATACATCGCCTTCGTGCCAAAACAGTTGACTAACGGCAACCACACGACCACCTCGAACGGCGAGTCGCCAGACCAGGTGTCGGCATGCACCGGCAACAATGAACTCGTATCGTCAGGCATTTGAATGCTCAGGTTGATGCGTTGCTGCATTGCTAATTCGTTTCCAACAATCGCCTCTAAATAAGGTTTGGCGAGGCGAAAGTACATCAACCTGAACTCAGGTAGGGCGTTTAATCCTTGGATCACTTTTAGCCTGAAATCATTGAGCGCCGAAGGCTCGACCAATTTATGTATTTCGTTGAGAAATGATTCGATATCGCTCGGCACATCAATTTTTAGTGCCGACGCGGCGACCGCAGCGGTATTCTTCTGAATCCAATTAAATGCTTCTTTGTCAGCATTCACACGAATTATGTAACCGTTAGCTGAATATTCGTTTGCTACGGCGAGATCTTCATCAGAAGCAAAGATCACGATGCACCTCCAAGCTTTTTCATCATTGCACCTACCAAGGTACTTGAAGTTATTCCCCAGTGCTTTAAAAGTGAATTCTGACTTCCGTACTCTGTCGCGAATTTGTCAGGAATACCTATCCTAGAAATTTTCGGCAGTAATTCAGGATTTAGTTCGCTGCACGACTCGAGCACCGCAGAGCCAAGACCACCGTTGACGATGTGTTCTTCGACTGTGACAACTGCCCTAACGTCTTTCATCGCAGCGATCACTCCAGCATGATCAAAAGGTTTGATCGTATGCACATGCAAGACTCCGACGTCGACACCGTCTTTCTTCAAAATATCGGCTGTTTCTAAAGCGAGTTGAGTCATAACGCCTGTTGTAATGAACAAACCATCGATGCCAGTTCGCATCTTGATCGACTTGCCGAGTTCAAAACCATTTTTTTCTTCGCTGACTATTTTGTCACCTCCTTTGCCGAGCCGAATATAAATAGGATGAGGCCATTCGAGAGTCGACATCATCAACCGATTCATTTCATCGGCGTCGCACGGAGCGACCACCGCCATATTCGGCAACGCTCGCATGATGGCAATGTCTTCGATCGCCAAATGGGTTGGTCCAAGCGGCGCGTAGACACCCCCACCACCATTGGCGATCAATCGCACCGGCAAATCATGAATGCATAAATCAACCGCAACCTGCTCGTAACAACGCCTCGTCAAAAATGTTGCGATGGTATTCACATATGGAATGAAACCCTCCATTGCAAGACCCGCCGCCATACCAACTATGTATTGCTCACTGACACCTTCCATGAAAAATCTGTCAGGAAATTCAGTTTTCATTTTGTCTAGCACGCCGGGTCCAAGGTCTGAACCAACGAAAATCACCCGATCATCGAGCTTCGATAATTTGTAGACGCAGTCGAGGGCCATTTTACGCATGTGATTGCTCCGCGTCGCGATTACTTTTGATGATCATGCCAGACAGTCGTACATTTGTTGAATATCGGCTTCGGTCATGCCTGACTTGTGATGCCATTCTGGGTTTCCCTCGGCAAACGGAAAACCCTTTCCCTTGATCGTGTGGCAGATAATTGCCGACGGCGCACTTTCTGCGAACGGCAACTTTTCCATGATCGTCTCGAGTGCCGATACATCATGACCGTCAACTTCGTGGGTAACAAAACCGAAGCTCTTAAATTTGTCGACCAAAGGCTCGAGATCAAGCACATCGACCGTTCGACCATAGCTCTGCAATTTGTTGTAGTCGACCATCACAGTGAGGTTCGTAAGTTTGTGTTTGGCGGCCGCCATTAGCGCTTCCCAGTTCGAGCCTTCGTTGATTTCACCATCGCCTGTCAATACAAAAACTCGACTTGAACTCTTCTGCAAGCGCAAAGCCAACGCGATGCCGACACCGATCGGCACTCCATGACCGAGCGCTCCAGTCGACGCCTCGACGCCCGGAACTTTGCCGCGTTCGGGGTGGCCGCCAAGTCGCGACGTGGGTCGACAAAAACTCTCGAGCTCGCTCACCGGAAAGAAACCCCGATCAGCCAAAATCGCATAAAGCGCAAGGCACCCGTGCCCCTTGCTCAAAATAAATCGATCTCGATCAACTGCTTGTGGGTTTTGCGGATCAAACTTGAGAACCGAATCATAAAGTACCCGAAGTATTTCAACCATCGACATCGATGAACCCAGGTGGCCTCTGCCTCCGCCGCGCATCGCATCAATCACATAGCGTCGCAACAACTTTGAACGATCGTCGAATGCCATCAAAAAATTGACCGATCTAAATTCTCAATCATTAACTTTGCCTTCTTGAGCTGGGCCATTTGTGTGCTTCGAACGTCAGATTGCATTCTACTCTGGGCATGAAGTCTGTTTTTAATCTTGTCTGGTCTGAATTCATTCAAGATAATTAGTGACCACCGAATTGCATAAAGCGGATACAGCGCACCAAGTCGATGCACAAAATTTGGATCAGACCCAAATACGTTCTTCATTTGTGTCGTCCAAATTTTTTGTGCGTCGACCGAGATCGACATTCCTGGATGAAGACAAAAGTCTGCGGTTAATTTCACCGGGTCATCCCAGCCAAAATATTCAAAATCGAAGAAAACTATGTCACCAAGAGGTGTGATAATCGCATTATGCAGGCCAAAATCAGACGGACTCAACGTCCAATACTTTTCTTCAAGTTGTCTTGAATACAACTCGCCCAATGCTGCCCTCGCCTGCCTGACTTTGTCGGTTAATTTAGGTTCAACTTGATTGATCAAAAACTGCTGCAGCGCATCATCGTCAACTGCTTTAAGTGCCGTCAGGCGCCCCCGAATTTGCTCTTCAACTAATTCGGGTATCAAGCACGACTCGGTTGCTTGCGCAAACAAAGATCTTTGAACCAGAGATTTTGATGCCTGGCTCAGCGCTCGCACGAAATCGGCGGCTATATATAGGTGTCGATCATCTTGCTGATAGCCCGATGAGCCGTCGACCCATTCGAGCAAAGACCAATTTAGATCTGGGTCGGTTGCCACAGGTGTAGGCGTCTGTAGCTTGTTCGCTTTCAAAAAGTTGAGTGCGGACCACTCCGTTTGACGACGTGGTCGGGTGTCA
>DOHD01000086.1:8621-18664 GCA_003535455.1 Acidimicrobium sp. | reverse complement strand
AGTTTGAAAATCTTGCTGTTGCCTCGACCCTCGATTTGCTCAACCGATGAACAAATGAGATTCGGCCAAAAATGTTGAACACCAAACCGAACATCCGTTGCATCGATTGCGCCGAACAATTCGTCACCAATTTCTCGCCACGATTGAGAGTTGCGAATCGTCGGGTCTGAGATTAATTCATTATCTGAGCCCAGTCCGAAGAGTATCTTTCTGGTTCCGTCCGGAAATGATGAGTCGGTCAATACTTCAGCTAGGTCGTCAATAAATACATCCAGATTCAACTCGTTAATTTTGGCGATTTTCTCGTCACGTGTTGAAGCATAAAAGACATGTCCACTTTTTACGTGTGCCGACCCGTCACCGATAATTTTTTTTGACACCATCCATGCTGTCGCCGCATCACGCAACGAGGTCTTCATATCATCAAAGTGACCGATCTCTGTCTTGTGGCTGATGATAAAAACTTCGCAATCGCGAGCCTTTGCGCGAACAATAAACTCGAGAACACCCGGATACAAACTCGCCTGATCGATGTATCTGCCGTATGTCAGACCTTGGACTTTTTGCCAGGCAGTTTCGCCTTCGACACCCGCGATTAATTCGGCTTTGAGGTCACGTTTATTTGTTGCTTTGATTTGGTAGCCGAGAATTTGCGCCACATTAGGAAACGCTCGGTCATAATTGGCAATTGTGTTGTCAAAATCGAGGCCAATCCTCAATATCACGCCAACTTTTCAGACTGCATGCGCTTGATATTGAAATACTTGTCGTCTGTCAGAGAGTTTGGCAAGAGGCCACCCTCAAGTGCCGCTTTCATGTCGACTATCGCATCTTTGATTGTGTGCGTCGGTGCGAAGCCGAGCACTTTGGCGATTTTTTGCGACGAAATATGATACGAACGATTGTCGTCGGTCGGCGAAGTTATTAATTCAACATCGTCACCCATCACGTCACGCACTGAATTCGCGAGTTCTTCAACGCTTTGATTTTCGTACCCGGCGTTGAAAATTTCACCAGCGATCAATTCTTTCGGGGCATTCAACAACAACACATACGCCTCTACCATGTCGGCGATATGAATGTTTGGTCGCAATTGCTTGCCCCCAAAAACCGTTATCTTGCGTTTGTGAAACGCCAAATTTGAGAGAATATTCACGACTACATCTAGTCGCTGTCGACGCGAATAACCACAAACAGTTGCAGGACGAATAGTCACCGTCGTGAAGTCTGGAGCTTGATAGTTCGCGAGTATTTTCTCGCATTCGGCTTTGAATCGCGAATAATCTGTTAGCGGTTCTAGCGACATCTCTTCAGAAACGTTCGGCTCGCTCTTGACCCCATATACAGAAGATGAAGAGGCGTAAATAAATCGTTTCACTCCGCTTGCTTTGCTGATCTCAACGAGCGGCTTGAACGCATCTAGATTTATCGACTCACCAAGTTTTGGGTCCATTTCGAAACTTGGGTCGTTAGAAATGCAAGCCAGGTGAATCACCGAATCGTGTCCAGGGATCGTCTTGCGCAACAACTCTTGGTCGCGAATATCACCCTTCACCATCACCAAGTTTGGATGGGCGTCAATTACGTCTTCGCCGTACCACATCAAGTCCAAAACGGTTACCGAGTGTCCAAGTTCAAGAAGTCGTGGCACGAGCATCGCCCCGACGTAACCAGCGCCACCAGTAATTAAAACCTTCTTACTTGTCATCATTACCAAGATACTTGAACCAGTCTTGCGTAGCCGTCGCAATGCTCGCTGGCGTCCAAACTGGCGCCGACTTCCAATAATCAATGTTTGCAAGCACCTTCTCAACACCGTGCTCAATCGCCACTTTCGGTTGCCAATTCAACTCACGACGAATCTTCGAGATGTCGGCGAAAGTGCAGTCAGGTTCACCAGGACGCTTCGGAATATGGGTGACTTCGCCGACCAACAATTCGACTAAACGATTAACAGCAATAGTCTTTCCGCTTCCGACATTGTAGATTTCACCGCGCTGCGAACTTTTTGCCGCGGCAACGAACGCATTTGCGACATCGGTGACAAATGTGAAGTCTCGAGTCTGTGTGCCATCGCCCACGACAGTGAATGGCTGTTTGGCGAGTTTCTGTGCCAAGAAAACCCCGAATACCGCGCCGTACGTGCCAGATGTGCGCGATCTCGGTCCATAAACATTGAACAACCGCAATGCGATCGCAGGCAACTGATAGACCTGCGCCCAGTGCATCACCAATTCTTCTCCGAGTCGTTTTGTCAATGCATACGGATACTGCGGGCGAATCTCGGCCAACTCCGAAGTTGGATATACATCCGGGATTCCGTAACAAGATGATGACGCTGCATATACAAGGCGTTTCACCTGGGCATGCTTTGCGGTTTCGAGCACGTTAAAGGTTCCAACGACATTTGCTTGAAAATATTCTTCCGGGTGTTGAATGCTAGGCACGATGTCGGCAAGTGCTCCGAGATGAAAAACCCAGTCTGCACCTTGAAAACTTTTTTGCCACACCCCGGGTTTTGAAAAGTCGGCTTCGATCAAATCAACTTTGCCCGAAACGTGCGACAAATTTTCTGGGCGGCCCGTCGAGTAATTATCTACGACTCGTACCGAAATATTTTCGGCTAAAAGTGCGTCGACAAGATGACTTCCGATGAACCCCGCTCCGCCCGTAACTACCGCAACAGTCACAACAACGCTCGATTTGCTATTTGTCGCTTGCAGCATCGCTGCAAAGCCATTGCATAATCATGTGACCGATAATCAGTTGCAAGTCTTCGGCGATTTGCATATCGTTAATTTCAAAGTGCAATGGGGTCTTGGCAACGGTTTTGCATTTACCGCCTGAGAAACCAAGAATCGCAAAGGTCTCCATACCAAGTTTGTTGCCCATCTCAAGTGCGCGTACGACATTGGGAGAATTGCCGCTTCCCGAAAAAACAACCAAAACATCGCCCGAATTTGCCTTGACTCGAAGTTGTTCGGCGTACACCTCTTCATATCCGATGTCGTTTGCCAGGCAGGTCAAAACTGCGGCATTTGCCGAAAGTGACTCGATTCGTAGACCAATGCCACGAGTCAACCCAGCGCCATAAAGAAAGTCGTTGGCCAAGTGAATTGCGTTTCCGGCGCTGCCGCCATTTCCGCAAAGGTAAATAGTCTTTTTCGAGTCCCATGCCCGTTTGAACGCCGCAGCCAACTCTGGAACTTGCTTGATCGCCGGAAGCGCAAGGGCTTGTGCGAGACGCGCCGAATAATCAGTGATGTGTTGTTGCATATTTACCCGATTCAAAATGTGCCGGTCAAAATTCTAGTCGCAAGGGCGATAACTTCTCGGGCTAGCCAATTACCGCAACTCGTGATGCAATGGCTTGACCAATCGCTAAAGAAGCAGTCGCCGCAGGTGATGGCGCATTGCAAACATGAATCACTCGACCAAATTGTCGAATTTCAAAGTCGTCCAATAATCCTCCGTCACGACTACAGGCTTGCGCTCGAACACCCGCACCTGCTGGTTCGAGATCTGCCGTGGTGATATCTGGCACAAGTTTCTGTAGGGCTTTGACAAAAGCACTCTTGCTGAACGAACGGTGATATTCGCCAAGACCAGTTCGCCAATATTTTCGGGCTACTTTTTGGAAACCGGGCCAAGCCAAAGTTTGGGTGAAGTCGCGAATCGAAATGTCTGACTTGCGATATCCCTCGCGCGCAAACGCAAGCACGGCATTTGGTCCACATTCAATTGAGCCGTCGATTCGACGAGTGAAGTGAACCCCCAAGAAAGGAAAATTCGGATCTGGCACCGGATAAATGAGATTGCGCACCAAGTGAGTCGCAGAGGCTTTTAACTCAAAATACTCGCCGCGAAACGGGACAATTCGTAGATCTAATTTTGATTCTGAGAGCATGGCGAGCCGATCAGAAAACAAACCGCCACAAGTAACGACTGACTTTGCACTGAACTCGAGTGCCGATGTCGAGACGATAGTGCTATGCGCCGAATCAATAATCTCAGACACTTTCTGGCCGGTCAATACCTGGCCACCAAGACTTTTAATTTGTTCAACCAAACGATTTGCCATCACGGAGTAATCGACGATTCCAGTTTGCTTCACGAACAGACCCGCGACACCTGCACAGTGTGGTTCGATTTCTTTTATTTCGCCCGAACTCAATCGACGGATACCGGTGAGTCCGTTTTGCTCGCCACGCTGGCGCAAAGCCTCGAGTTGACCAAGTTCATTTTCTGAAGTTGCAACGACTATTTTTCCGCAAACCTCGTAAGGAACATCGAAATCGACACAGAATTTCAAGATTCTGCTGTAGCCGTCCAAGCAATTCTTTGCTTTTTGCGAGCCTGGTTTGTAATAGAGGCCGGAATGAATCACACCGCTATTGTGTCCGGTTTGATGTGCGCCAAATGTCGATTCTTTTTCAAGAACCACAACTTTTTTGGATGGAGACTGCAATAGCACCGAATATGCGGTCGCCAAACCGACTATTCCACCGCCAACTACAACGAGATCGACGCGCGATGATTGAGTATTCGTGGTCATTTCTTAATTGCGGAGCGTTTCACGACTTCGTCAAAAGTTCCTTCTTCGATTAGTCGTGATGATTCGATGCGATAAAGCCGATCGCAATATTCGACAGTGCTCAATCGGTGAGCCACGATGATCACTGTTTTTGAACCTTGCAGAGCTTGCACTGCCTGCATTACTCCGTGTTCTGTGGGCGTGTCAAGCGAACTGGTTGCTTCGTCAAGAACCAAAATACTTGGATTGTGATACAACGCGCGTGCGATGCCGATGCGCTGTCGTTGCCCACCAGACAAACGGACGCCTCGCTCGCCAACGACCGTGTCGAGATTTTCGGGCAACGAAGATACAAATTCTTCGAGTTGCGCGAGCCGAATCGCGTTGCGCACTGAGTTTTCGTCGATATTTTCATCGCCCAGACCGAATGCCACGTTGCGTCGCAGCGTGTCGTCGGTCAAATAAATTGACTGCGGAACGTAACCAATTTGATTTTGCCAGTTGCGCAAATTTTTTTGAATGTCTTGGCCGTCGACAAGCACCAAACCAGCTGTCGGTGCGAACAGTCCCAAAATTACGTCGACTAGCGTGCTCTTGCCGGCGCCGCTCGGTCCGACAAAACCGACTGCTTCGCCTCTTCGAACAACCAATGAAACTTGCTGCAACGACGGCGTGCTCGCGGTTGGATATTGAAAAGTTACTGATCTAAGTTCAAGTTGTTCGCTGAACGGTATACCCGTGACCAACTTGGTCTCGTCTGGTGCATCGAGTTTGAAGTCGGCATAAACCGATGCAATTATTGCGCGGCTATATATAAGGGTTTGTAATGCGCCCAGCAAACGATTAATCGACGGCATTACTCGAAATGCCGCGGCCGCGAATAGACCCAGTGTCGGGATTATCTCTGTGAACGACTGCTTTTGCAACACCATGCTGATAACAAGTGCGGCAAGGCCTGCAATGGTGAGAATCTCCATATACATTCGGGGCATCGTTTGTAGCACGCTATAAACACGATTGATTCGCAAACTTTCTTTGAGGTGCTTTTCATGTTGGTCGAGAAACTCGCTTTCACGACCCAAAATTTTTACATCTTTTGCACCGCCAAGACCCTGCTGAAGGTGCTGCAGGATCATGCCGTCGTGCAAATTTCGCTGGTCGCCCCAGCGTTCGATGCGACGCCGCGTCAACAGTTGAAATAGCCAAGCCCCGACGCCGAATGCGACGAGCGTGATAATCGTGCCCACCGGTTCGACGATTATCAGCAAGGTGAACAATGCAATTGCCACAAGACCGTCAGTCAATAAAACGAGGGTCGGATCAATGCCCCCCGTTACAACGACATTCGCATTTCGCGAGTTGCGCATCAGCGTCGCCGAGTTGTGTTGCAGGTGAAACAAATACGGCTGACGAAGATATATGGTGAACAATCTTTGCGAAAGGCGACCAGACAGCGCGGCACTAAACCCTTTTTGCACCCACGAACTCCACAGCAAAAATAAACTGCGGACGATATATATGCCGACCATCAGGAGCATCACTATGACGATCAGGTCTTCGCGACTCGGTGATCCCAAATTGTCCGTGAGCCATCGATACTTGGTTTGATAATCGTCTTGCGTCAAGATGGCCACAACAGGCATGACGATGCCGAGACTCAAAGTTTCAAGAATTAAGCCGACGAGAATCAAGAATATGATTCCGACCAGCGCCCGTCTCTCGGAAGATTTTAGAAGTCGCCAGACGACAAACGAACTGCGCGAGTCTGAGACCTCTTGCTTCATACGATATTTAACTCTACTTTGCACGATATTTTCGTGTAGTAGCGACGATCGGAATCGAACCGATGACCTTCCGATTATGAGCCGGATGCTCTAACCAACTGAGCTACGTCGCCTTGAATTACTGAGCCCTCTGTGGGAATCGAACCCACCACCTCTTCCTTACCATGGAAGTGCTCTACCGAATGAGCTAAGAGGGCGAACAACTGCTCGGATTCACCCTCACAGATTTCGCTTTCAATATAGCGGGAACTAAGTATCCCCAGAAAGATAAGGTTTTGTGGATGTCCAAATTGTTGATTCGTGAGGCCACGAGCGCTGATGCTGAGGCGATTCGTTCGATCTACAACCACGAAGTAGAAAATGAAACTTCGACTATGGACCTCGTCTCGCGAACAATAGATGCACAACGCGAATGGATTGCGGCGCGCAGCGGAGCATTCTGCGCAATCGTCGCCGTTGACACCGCCGGAGAAGTTCTAGGTTTTGGAGCACTCAGCGAATACAAAGATCGCAGTGGATATAGATCGACGGTCGAGAACTCTGTTTATGTTCGTCGTGATGTCGCCAGACGAGGAATCGGAAGGCAAATACTTTTGTATCTTCTCGAAATGGCTACGGTCTCGGGGTTTCATTCGGTGATCGCGCGCATTGAAGCCCAAAGCCTTGCTTCACGAGGATTACACGCGTCTTGTGGTTTTGAACTCGTTGGCATTGAAAAACAAGTTGCACGCAAATTTGGCAAGTGGCTTGACATCGCCGTGATGCAGTGCCTGCTTTCAACTCGCGACGTGCAAAATACTTAACGATTCAGGGTTCGTTCAGTTGTGGGCCGGGAAGGATTCGAACCTTCGTAGACATAAGCCGGCAGATTTACAGTCTGCTCCCTTTGGCCGCTTGGGTACCGACCCCACATCATCTGACGCCGACACGCTATCTCTTTTGGGTATCGTTTCCCCATGCCAAGTTTCGATGTGGTTTCTGAAGTCGACCGTCAAGAGTTGCGCAACGCAATCGACCAAGCCCAGCGTGAACTCGCAAATCGCTACGACTTCAAAGACACGAACTCAGAGATCGAACAGAAAGATCTCGTATTAACTTTGAGAACCTCGAGCGAAGACCGGCTTCGGGCGCTCAAAGTTTTGCTTGAAGAACGTTTCGTCAAGCGAAACATCTCGCTCAAAAGTTTGGACTGGGGCAAGGTCGAACAAGCAACCGGCGAAAGCGTGCGTCAGATCGTGACGATCAAGGTAGGCGTACCGGCAGACAAAGCGCGAGAGATCAACAAACTGATCAAAGAAAAAGGTCCAAAAGGAGTTGCTGGTCAGACTCAAGGCGATCAGCTCAGGGTCAGCGGCAAAAAGCGCGATGACCTGCAAGAAACCATCGCCATGTTGCGCGCCGCGAACTTAGATCTGCCATTGCAATTCATCAACTTTCGCGATTAAGGCGACTCGATCTTCTAGTCTTCGGCAGGTGTCTCTGCCGCTCGGCGCTGCAATTCGCTGACTACCGATGCATCGGCAAGGGTCGTCGTATCGCCGATGTTTCGACCTTCGGCGACATCACGCAATAGTCTTCGCATGATCTTGCCACTTCGAGTCTTTGGCAAGTCGGGAGTAAAAAAAATCATCTTAGGCTTGGCGATCGGACCAATTTCTTTGGCCACGTGTTCACGCAGNNACTTTTTCATCTACTTCAAGGCCACCCCGAAGTGTCACATAAGCAATGATCGCCTGACCAGTCATCGCATCATTGGCGCCTACAACCGCAGCCTCAGCGACACTCGGGTGTGAAACGAGTGCCGATTCGACTTCTGTCGTCGAAATGCGGTGACCAGAAACATTCATCACATCGTCGACTCGTCCAAGCAACCACAAATATCCTTCGCTATCGAGTTTTGCCCCGTCGCCCGCAAAATATCGACCCGGAAATCTGCTCCAATATGTTTCGCGATAACGCTTTTGATCCCCCCAAATGCCGCGCAACATGCCGGGCCACGGTGTCGTAAGCGTCAAATAACCTCCGCCAGAATCAACTCGGTTGCCTTGTTCATCGACTAGTTCGGCACCGATGCCCGGCAACGGAAATGTCGCCGAACCCGGTTTCGTAACCGTGACACCTGGCAGCGGAGTAATCATCATTCCACCAGTTTCTGTTTGCCACCAAGTATCGATGATCGGACAGCGCGAGCCGCCAATATTCTCGTTGTACCAAATCCACGCTTCTGGATTTATCGGCTCACCAACGGTGCCGATCAAACGCAAAGAAGTTAAATCGTGTTTCTTCGGCTCTTGGGCGCCCCACTTCATATATGTGCGTATTGCAGTCGGCGCCGTGTAAAAAATTGTCGCCTTGTATTTTTCGATGATCTGCCAAATTCGGTCGTTGGCAGGAAAATTCGGCACGCCTTCATACATAACTTGTGTCGCGCCGTTAGCCAAAGGTCCATAGACGATGTAACTATGGCCCGTCACCCAGCCAACATCGGCTGTGCACCAAAAAATGTCGGTCTCGGGTTTATGGTCGAACGCATATTTAAACGTCGTTGTCACATGTGTGAGATAGCCACCTGTCGTGTGCATGATGCCTTTTGGTTTTCCGGTAGTGCCGGATGTGTAGAGCAAAAACAACAAGTGTTCTGCTTCCATCGGTTCGGCGTCACATATTTGGTCGGCCTTGGCCATTGCATCGTGATACCAGACGTCGCGTCCCGGGGTCATTGAAACTTGATTGTTGCCACGCTTCACGACGACCACATGCTCAATTGTCGTTGTCGACTTCAAAGCTTCATCGGCTTGTGATTTAAGCGCAAAGACTTCTCCGCGACGCCAACCACCGTCCGCGGTGATCAAGAGTTTCGCCTCAGCATCATTGATTCGATCTGAAAGTGATTGCGAGGAGAAACCACCGAATACGACGCTGTGCACTGCACCAATTCGTGCGCAGGCCAACATCGAAACCGCCGCTTCAGGAATCATCGGTAAATAAATATTGACGCGATCACCTTTTTTGATACCAAGGTTTTTCAGCACGTTCGCAAATCGCTGAACTTCGTCTAAAAGTTGTGAATAAGTGATCGTGCGCGAGTCTCCTGGCTCACCCTCCCAAAAAAACGCAACTTTTTCGCCGCGACCAGCGAGAACATGGCGGTCGAGGCAGTTGTATGAAACATTAAGAGTGCCATCACCGAACCATTCGGCATAGGGCAAATCCCATTCGAGCGTTTTCGTGAATGGTTGCGACCACGAGACCAGTTCGCGAGCGTGACGTGCCCAATAGCCGGCGAAGTCGCGCTCACCCTCTAGATACAAACTCTGATCTGAAACTATGGCATTGGCTTTAAACTCTGCCGACGGCGGAAATTTTCTTTGCTCATACGAAAGTGCATCGATTGCATGAGTCTCGTCAACCATATTTTCCTCAATTCAAAACCGTAAGTTTGGATGCCCATCGGCGAGAATAGTAAACCTTGATGAAAAACTCACATTCCGCAAACGAAAAAATAGCGCTTGCCGATACGAATTTGCAATTTGGCATGGTCGAGTGGCTGTTGGCTCTTGGCATGGCGCTGACTTGGGGATCTTCATTCCTATTAATCGACATAATCATTCGTGATGCACCAACGACCTTCGTGCCGTTTGGTCGGTCGTTTTTTGGCATGGTCGCTCTATTCTTCGTGCCGCAGTCGCGCGAAACGATTGATCGCTCTCATCGGCCACGACTTT
>DOHD01000086.1:809-8549 GCA_003535455.1 Acidimicrobium sp. | reverse complement strand
AGAAGGAAGTTCCGCCGACCTTAAAGGAATTATCTATCTGGTGCTGGCACTGCTGTGTTATGCCGTCGGTCTGAATATCGCGCGACCACTGCAAGCGATCTACTCACCGGCTTCACTGATGCTGCGGGTCGTCGCAATTTCGACCGTTATCTCGGCACCACTTGGACTAGTTGCCATGACTCGTGCCACTTTTTCTTTAAGCATGATTGGCGCGACAATCGTTCTCGGGGCACTTGGTTCAGGAATCGCTTTCTTGCTCTTCGGCACATTGCTAAAGCGCACCGGTCCGGTACGCGCGATGATCCCAACCTATTTCACGCCAATCGTCGGCACGTTTCTTGGCGTCTTTTTCAACGATGAAAAAATTTTACTGCTGTCGATTCTTGGAATGCTCATCGTTACCTTCGGTGCCTGGTTAACCAGTCGACCTGAAAAACTAAGCCAACAAGCTCAAATCTAAAATCAAATATTCGTCGTTTTCAAAACTTGCAGTACCGAAACTTTTTAACACATTAGAAGTCAACTTTGTTTTTTCGACGACCAGCCAGCGAACACCCCGATCTGCAATTTGCCGAAGATTTGATTCACTTGGCTCAGAAAATATTTGGGTCAGTAAATCCCCACGAGAGTCAAGTTCGCCCTCCCAATCAGCCGTGAAAACCGTATGCCGACGCAATATATATTTACTCTGCAAAAATCCACGGCGTTGCGAAAGTGCGCTGAGCAAAAAACTGTCGTTGTTTGACGCGAATACATCATCTTGGCCAGATTGAGCTTTGAGCCACTGCATTGCATTGTTCAATTCTTGCGACCCGAGATTCGCCTGTTGATTACGATCAAAGCTTGAGAACTCTCTGTTAAGAACAACCCACCAATTGGAACCGTAAAATCCAACCCCAAGACTCGCGAGGCTTAAAGAAATAAACCCGATTGCCGCAGGCAACTTCTTAAACTTTGT
Organism: Acidimicrobium sp.; assembly: GCA_003535455.1. Classification (GTDB taxonomy): domain Bacteria; phylum Actinomycetota; class Acidimicrobiia; order Acidimicrobiales; family Ilumatobacteraceae; genus BACL27. The sequence goes on along the minus strand of DOHD01000086.1, from coordinate 7,591 downwards.
CGGAAGCACTGCAAACAGTAAAGAAAAGGTTAGTGGCACAAGAAAAACCATGGACCTCGAGAGCCGTAAAAGTATCGCAATCTTGCTGCCAGAGTTGAGGCTTGGTGTTAGCCATGCAAGTGCAGAAGACAAGAGCCCAATTGCAATCAATAACACTAAATTTCTCGTGACACGATATTTCTGACAAATTGAAATTACCGTCTCAGCTGTAAAGCACGCGGAGAAAATCAAAATAATTATCGTCGCCGAATGAAGAAAATAGAGCTGAGCGCCCATATAAACGTCAATCATCAATGAGAGTAAAACTCCAGAAACCCCAGTGCCAATACAAAATATAAAAACTGCATCATTTCGAATTGATTTATCTAGTAAGCCACCAGCCACTGAAATCAGTTGAAAATTAATAAGACCGAGAATTAAAAAACCTGCAGCGACAAAAATGAACGCTCCCGAATAAATAGAAAGTTCGCCTTGAATGGCGGCGGGAAACTTGAGGGGCGAGAGTGCGGCGTTGTTGGCGCCATAGTAAAACGCAAAAAACAGACCAACAACGGTTGCAGCTGATGCCGCAATATCTAATAACCGATGCGTTGTAATTTTCTTTTTTGAAATTGATTCGACTACTACAAGAAATAACAGCCCTGATAGACCGACGACTCCGTGCGATATCTTGCTCAACATCGCGCCGGCGAATAAGACAGTAAATAAGATCGGCGAGTATTTGACTCTCTGTTTTTGTTGCTCGATCAGCAGAACCAGAATGGCGAGCAGCCAAGCAAAGCCGATTAATTGACTCGGCGATGAAATCAACCCAATTCTAAAACCCGAACCCCAAGACGGATATGAATCAAAAAAACAGAACAGCAAAAATGCAATTATGCGCGCCATGTAGCTGCGGCAAAAATATGAAATGGCAGTCCACGCCAGACTGACAACGGCCACCACACCGATGACTATTCCTGCTCGCGAAAGCATCACCCAACTCGGCAGATGAGCCGCCTTGGTGACGCTGCCCATCCACGCATAGACGAACCAGTGGTATTTGATCGAAGACCCAACTGCCAGTGAATTTCCGTTGATGCCCCAGTTCGAAAACGAAACTGTTAGCGCTTCGAAGAATCCAAAGTCGCTATCTTCGATCCACCATGAAAATGGCCGAATGTAAACGCCTAATCCAAGCACCACGACGGCGAGCAATCTGAAGGCGCCAACCAACTGTATTTTGAATCGAAACGCAAAGCGTCGCGGATCTTGACTGATTTTAATTATTTGTGCGACTGCTATAAGCACTGCTGGTATCGCTGGCCAGTACCACTCGGGGCCAAGAACAGCAAGAACACCGATACCCAGCCAAACCAAGTTGTTTGCGTTGTCGACAAACTCATCGAAAATTTCTGAAGTCGATCTTTTTTTACCGACAAGGTACCAAACGCCGGCAACAACACACGGAAACGCCCAGCCAATCGAACTAATTGACGAATTAAGAAAAACTTGTTCGCTGACTACTGAAAAAGTCACGCCAACGACGAACCCAAGACCAATGAATTCTTCAATTTTTAGCCTTCGGCGGTACCAAACCCTCGAAACAAAAAATGCCCCCGAAAATACCTGAAGCGTGCACACCGCCAAAACTCGTATCGACTCAGAAAACGACACATCAGCAAGCATCAATAAAAGTAAGATGCCAACCAGCGCCACGGCTAAATTGCGCGCTTTCGAACTCATTGAAACACTTTAGTGAACTACATTATGTACGTGAGCGAGATGACAAACTCAGGGGCTAAAGAGCCCAAAACGATTTCGATCGTCATCCCCGTTTATCAGGGAAATTTGACTCTCAGTACCCTGATTTCTGAGATCAGCCAGGTACGCGACACGATGAAGTCTAAGTTTTCAAGTCAATTCTTGATCGACGAAGTGATTCTCGTTGATGACTTCAGTCAGGACGGCTCATCAAAACTCATCCATGAGCTCTCGACACACCATGATTGGATAACCCCAATTTGGCTGTCGCGAAACTATGGACAACACGCCGCAACCTTGGCTGGAATGTCGTCGAGTCGATGTGAATGGGTCGTGACAATGGATGAAGATGGCCAACATGCGCCTGAAGACATCTTCAAACTTCTTCAAGTTGCAGAAAATACGAAAGCCGAACTTGTCTACGCCGAATTTGGTGATATTTCTTCGCACAGAAATTGGCGTAATAAATTTTCACAACTAGCCAAGTTGATCGCAATGAAGATTCTCTTGCCAAAGCAAATGAAACGATTTTCAAGTTTCAGACTTATCGACGGCGAATTGGCGCGCACGGTTAGCGCCTATGCGGGCAATGGTGTCTACCTGGATGTCGCTTTGACTTGGGTGGTCGACAATATTGAAACTTGCAAGATTGCAAGTCGTCCCGAGTTACGTCAACGAAGTGGCTACTCGTTTCGAACTCTCCTGAGCCACTTTTGGCGCCTCGTGCTCAGTTCGGGCACTCGCCCGCTGCGTGCAGTCACTTTTTTGGGCGTCGGATCATCTGCTCTTGCAATAGTCGGTGGTCTTGTTGTTGTGTATCGTCGGGTCGCGAACGAAATACCGGTTGCTGGTTGGACTTCAATGACGGTCATCGTGCTGTTTTTTAGTGGATTGATTCTTCTTGCGCTCGGTATTTTGGCCGAATACCTCGGAATAGTTGTTCGCACCGTCATCGGCAAGCCGTTGTACGTAATTCGGTCGAGTCCACGAATTGATTTGAGAAAAGAAGTTCAGAAATAGAAGAGCAAATTCGTAACGCGTGGGTTATTGGTCGACACGGATTGCTCGGTCACAGTCTTGAGCGTGAATTGGCTAAAACGCACGCAATTTGGGTGCCAAAAGCCAAAACTCAATGGCTAAACCAAAAGTCAGCGATTGAGTCATTGAGACAAGATTGCGTCGAGTTTTTCGAAAAAGTCGGACAACGAGAGTGGTCAATCGCTTGGTGTGCTGGGCGTTCAATCGTCGGCTCGACCGAAAGCGAGATCGCCCGCGAAGCCGAATTAATCAACGCGGTTTTTGAAGCGATCGGTGACTTCAGACCAAGAGATATCCACGGCAAAATGTTTTTCGCATCTTCGGCTGGCGGCATTTACGCAGGAACGTCAAATCTTGTAATCAATGAAGACTCGACGCCAAGCCCGATCTCAACATATGGACTCGGAAAGTTGGCTCACGAAGAAATTTTCAAAAAACATTCACGACAACTGAAAATAGGGTGCTTGATTGGTCGAATTACCAACCTCTATGGCCCAGGTCAGAATTTGACCAAAAGTCAAGGTCTGATTTCTCAACTATGTAAATCGAACTTGACTAAAAGACCGCTGAATATATTTGTGCCGTTGCAAACTGCTCGAAATTATCTTTACGTTGATGATGCTGCAGCGATGATTGCCGAGTTCATGGATCAAGACGATGACATGTGCATAAAGATATTTGCGGCCCCTCAAAGTGTCACGGTTGCAACAATTATTCGCACAAGCTATGAAGTGTTCAAACGTCGACCATTAATTTCTTTGGGCGTAAATGAACGTACATCGCTACAACCATTGAAACTTCATTTCAAATCAAACGTCAGAACAGAGATTGATCAGCGAAGATTCAAGTCGCTGTCGTCGGGCATGGCTAAAACTCTCGAGTCTCTCGCTGGCAGTTCAAATCGCTAGTCAAGCCTCACCTTGTTGAGATCAATCACCAAATATGAGTTGCTATCGTAAACTTTCGCATCTGAATTTGCCCAATAATTTGTCGGAGAAACTTCTAAATCAACTACATACCAATCAACGCCCCAATTTTTCAGCAACATAACCTCGACTTGGGTTGGCGCAGTGGCGAAGCTAACTGAAACTAAAAGTCGATCGCTAAAGTCACTTTGCTCGGTTTCTTTACCGCCGGATGAATAGCTGGCAGCCAACCACGGTGATTGCAGCAATGACCGCCGTTTGATTATTGCCGCCACCAGAGACTTTCTTGAATAGTCGGCCGAAGAACATGCAGAGCCTTCGCAAAAGTAGTTTGAGGCATAAATATCTTCGCTCGTTGAGTTTTCATCGAACCAAATGCTTAACGCACGAAGATCGGGTGACTCAACAAATGTGGGGCCATCTTGTTCAAAATTTCTGTAATTCTTTGGAATATCAAAACCTGTTTTCACAACAAAGGACCCAACCGAAATCACTATCAACGAAGCAAGTGCTAATGAATAGAGGCTGACTTGGGTTGCCGTACGGGTTATCTTGCGAACGAAAAGCAACAAAATAATTAACAGAAAAGCGATGACCGGTGTCAGAGATCGTGACGTTCGCAAAAGTACTGCTGAAACTGAGCCTGAATTCAAATCAGGAATCACGACACCCAAGAGCAGCGCGCAACCACCAATCACTGATGCCAATCTGAAATTTGGAGAAATCGAAATTCTCGAACCTTTTGAGTCTGAGCCCAAAAATAGTTGTGTAACGATTAGCGCAAATGCAATTATCAGTGGTGAATGAACAAAAAATAGACCGTTTGGGTCGGTCGGGAAATTTGAAAAGTTACTCAAACCAACACCTGCAATCACCGACGATAAGACGCCAGCGAACACCGAACTGAGATTCTTGTCTTGAAACATTCCTCGAAGCAAGGCGACAAAAACAATGCTCAGCATTCCAATAAGCAAGATCGTCGTAGCCAGCACCAACTTGATGCCGTGAAAATCGTAAAGATCGCCCTGAACATATGGCACCCAACTGGCAGGGCGCCAAGTCAACGAGCCACCGGTACCAAAGAGAAACAGAGTTGCGCCTATGACAGTCACCACTGCCACGACAGACTCAAGCAAAATACTTCGACGCAATTCGCGTCTCTGAAAAAATCGAATCACTTCGAAGCCCAAAATTGCAACAAGCGCGACTGCGGCGTGCGAAACCTTTCCACCAACTAGGCCGATTAATAAAATCGACGCCAGTGCCCACGGGGCACGCAAAGCATCACGTGCGACGTCAATCATCCACAGCAAAATTGGCAGAAGCCAAATCGTGGCGAAATGTTGNNGGAGATGCGGCGAAAACCAAGATCCCGAATACGGCAGCATCTCTATTTTCAATGAGCCTCAGGGTGATTGTCCAAACCAGGGAAATTATGCAAAGAGTTGCGACAAGCGGCCCGACTCGGGTTAAAACGACCCAATCGGGTGCATCGCTGATTCGATTGACCATGCCAGTCCACGCGTATGGAAACCAGTGATATTTCAGTGAATATCCAGCGGTCAAAATACTGTCACGGAACCCCCACTTGGCAACAGATGTCGAAATTGCCTGGTAGAAATGCGTGTCGGATTGAGTGATCCACCAGATTGTCGGTCTCGTCATAAGCGTGACCGCGCCAGCACATGTAAGCACAGCGAATGCGATTTTGTCGTACGCTTTTTTGTTGATCGAAGTTGTTTTGCGGATTATAAGCACTGCCGTCGCGACGCACGCGAACAGAAAGGGCCAAACCCACTCACCGCTGAGACCAACCAATGATGCGACGATGATCCACGCGACTGATTCTTTGTCGGGTGATGAAACTATTTTTTCGTGAATTATTTTTGCTCTATATCGCAGATGAGTGAGCACCGCAACAAGAAATGGAACAACCCAGCCAAAGTGTGGCAGTGAAAAAAAGATAAATACTTGATCAAAAATCAACCAAATCAGTGCACCAAGCGAGAAGCCGACCGCTGCTATCTCTAAACCCGATATTGATCGACTCTTGACGAAATACAGATAGAACTCTTTGCCCGTGAACACTTGGGCAAATAAAATAACGACAAGTTTCACCGCAAGAACCAACGGCACGTTTGAAACAACCAATAAAGAGAGCAAAGTAGCGCCCAAAATAAACGCGCCATTGTCGGCATCACTCAACTTCGTGCTCACAAAAGACTTGGAAATCAAATTCATTTTGCGATGAATCTGCAACGAATAACCACCGGCGCGTCGACCCAAATTTCTTCTTTTTGACTTATTATCGCAATGTCGTCAAGTTGCCTATTTTCGCAACTCCGTCGTGCTCGTGAAAGTGCATTTGTCCACAATGAATCTTCTTCATAGCGACCCATGCCACCTTGTCTTGGATTTGCATCAAATGGGTCGCGAAAATTTTGAATCGCCGTCAATGCGAATATCACCGTAAGTGCGAAAGTAATCAATGGCAGAGGAAATAACAAATGTTGTGACTTAAAAAAATTTGAATACATGATGAAAACACCAATCCAATAAAAACAAATCGGTGCGAACAAGAGCTGTCGCGTCTGCACTGTGCCGCCAATTAAAACACCTTGCAAAAGCAACACTGCGACGGCTGATATGAACAGTCGAGACAAAGAGTCAAGCTCCAAATACTTAACTTCTTTGTTTCGACGAAACTTCAAACTCACTGCAACTACTGGCACAGTGGCGAATATCGCGAGCAAAACTCCAACATGCAAAACATCGCCAACTAAGTTGCTGCTCTCTACCCATCGTGAAGCGATCGGTTCAGGAGAAATCTGGGTCAAGAGATATTTTGCCGATCCGGGTAACCCTTTTGCGACGGCGACGACATCGATCGGTGGGGCTTTGCGAACTGTGGCGGCGCCGGAGTCTTCAAGGCGACCGAGGGTTTCTGAGGTTTGGGCTAATTCTTCGGACCATTCACCGAGATACCGAAGCGGAGGCTCTTGGGTGATTTGAATATAGAGCGAGAAAATCATCCCTAACAACAGACCTGCACCAATGAGCGAAACTTTTTTTCGC
>DOHD01000086.1:0-724 GCA_003535455.1 Acidimicrobium sp. | reverse complement strand
GCGACGACAACACCTAAAGCAATGAACATCGGCCAAAACGAGTTCCAGACAATGCCTTGCATGCCGAGCTCTGGAAGTGGCACCAAAATAAGAACCATTGACGCCAGAAACGCGGGAAGAAAGCGATAAGTCTTTTTGTAAATGACCAAGAAAATTATCGTTGAATAAATCGCCCATAAAAGTGTCGCAATCGCCAGCAAAGTGATGGGTAAGTATTCAAGCGGTGACTGCACGGCGACGAAAATCAGGATGCGTGGTACCAGAGTGCCATATGCGGCGTCATTGAGCGTCGCGATAAAACTTTGCGAAAGTGCGCTTGCGACGGCAATTGTTTCTTCATAGTGAAGAATTCTGTGACTACCCCAACTTCTTGCAGTGAGTAGAGCGAGATAAACGACGAAGTTGATCGTCAATAGCCATCTCAAAGAAAACTTTGGCGTCTTAATCGCCGTGGTATTAACAGATTTTGTGTTGATAACCAAAATGTTAGTTGTCTATTTGTTCCACTCGAGCACCTTGAAATTGCCGAGGCCTCTTGGGTCACAAAGAGCCTCGGCTTCGCTGACTCGACTGCGCATCTTCATCGCCTTGATGTCAGGTTTGGCGGCGTTTGCCTGCCAATAATTGCGACCGTCAGCCACTAACTCATTGATGCCGTTGTGCGTCAACCATTCTGATTGCGAGACAACGCGATCAGCGGGACGAACAAGTTGCAGCTGATCAA
>DOHD01000049.1:6404-8756 GCA_003535455.1 Acidimicrobium sp. | reverse complement strand
GTTTCGTGCTCGGCAGGAGCGCCGATCTCGATGACCTCGAGATTGTCTGAACTTTCGAGCACACGATGGCGAATTTCAGGTGGTTGCAAGACGCAATCACCGGCGTTCATAACAAATGAATCACCTTGATCTTCATAAACAACACGTACCCAACCACTTTTGCAATAAATCATCTGAAATTTAACGCGGTGATAGTGCACGTAGTCAGGCACAGGGCCACCGTTTGGAATATGAATATGCGAGGCGATGAACGCGCCGCCCAATCGGCTGGGTATTAAATCGCGATAGCGCATGCCTGCTCGGCCAACTGTCCATGAGGCGTCACTCGTTAAAGGTGTAACAACTAGTGCTTCACGCAATTCGGGCAACTCAACGCCGACATTTGGATTGATTATCTCAATCATCGTGCCATTCGGGGCTTGCAAAGTTTGTGCCTTGCGATCTGACGTATGCAGACGCACGACAATATTTTCGCCGGTGCCACCATGGCGCAAACACAAGCGCACACCGTAGCCACTGATAATTGCCGTATTCGGGTTATCAGCCGGGGTGATCATCTCGACGCGAAAACCAAGTTGATCGACAAAGAAACTCAGAGTCTGGTCTAATTCTCGGCAAGGCACGACGACTTCGGCGATGTCTCTAGCATTTGAATTCGTCAGCGAATCGTTCGGCACTCGCCTAACGCTACTTAGCGAGGTTGACTACTCACCAACTTGGCCATCAATTGCTTCTCGAAGCAAATCTGCATGACCATTATGGCGCGCATACTCTTCGATCATGTGCACGAGAATCCAACGCAAAGAGGGCGACTCGCCGTTGGGCCACTTGCGAATTGCAGGTTGACCAAGATCGCCAGTTGCCAGCGCCGAAGCAACATTGCTTCGCGACAGCGCACAAGCGCCGTGCCAAAGTTCAAATAACTTTGTAGGTGAGTCGTCGGCAGCCGAGTTCCAGTCCCAATCGCGATCTTGCGACCAATCAACTTCACGCCACGGCGAGAGTTTTTCTCGCCCCAACAACCAGTCTGAAAACCAATGGTTCTCGACATACGCCATGTGCTTCAATAATCCGCCGAGGGTCATCGACGACGAGGCAATCTTTTTTTGCAATTCGGTCGCGTTCAACGAGCGACACTTCCATTCGAGGGTCGCGCGTAGAAACTCTAAAAACCCAAGCAGTGTTGCAACTTCGTCACTCGATATTGGTGGCTCGGGCCGACCTTGGTCGTCAATGTTCGAATTTGTCATGCGACTTCAGGCCTCGAAACGATAAACGTTCGTATCGCGCGCAACAAAACCAATGCGCTTATAGAGACGATTTGCAGCCTCGCGCGATGGTCGCGATGTCAAGTCGACTGTTTTTGCACCGCGACGCTTGGCTTCGGCGATCGCCGCGATGTTCAGCGCCTCGCCGACACCATGGCCGCGCGCTGAAGAATCAACCACGACATCCTCAATCCACGCACGAACGGCGGTCGGAATGCGAAAAACGGCGAGAGTCAAAAGGCCGACAATTTGGTTATCCACACTGGCGACGAACATGAAAGTAGATTCTGAGTTAACAATTTCGGATAATTCACCGTTTGTCATCGGCTTTGCCGACGATGAAAGTTGTGGAATCAATCTGTGACATGCTGCGAGCAACTCATCGGTCGCCTGAGAGGCGATTTCCACAGGCACAAGTGAAGCCACAACAATTAGCGTATCTGTATTGCACAGGTTGGCTGTGAAATTAGATAGCGTCATAGCAAATGTCCGCGATTGATCATGTTCGTTGGTTGTCGAAGCCGTCGCTAAAAAATCCGACACTGATCACTGCATTCACGGGATGGAACGATGCAGCAGATGCGGCATCAAATGCAGTGCGTAACTTGATCGAAGGTTGGGGCGCAACTGCGCTGGCTGAAATTGACCCAGAACCTTTCACCGATTATGCGACCGTGCGACCTCATGTACGTCTCAAAGACGGTGGCAAGCGCAACATTGTTTGGCCAACCGTTGGTTTGTGGCATGTAAACGGCGCAGGTGGAGACATAATTTTGGCGCTCGGCCCAGAGCCGAGTCTGCGTTGGAAGTTGTTCTCACAACAAATCATTTCAGTTGCTGAACACTTCAATTCGTCGCTTCTGTTGACGCTTGGTTCGCTGCTTGCAGATGTGCCACACAGTCGACCGGTGCAAATTATCGGCACGGCGACCGATGCTGATCTCATCGAAAGATTTGACCTGCAGCGATCGCGCTATGAAGGGCCTGTCGGCATCGTCAGCGTTCTGCATGACACCTTCGACGAGTCGTCAATACCCTCGGCGTCACTTTGGGCTGCAGTGCCTGCCTATGCATCGCAAGTGCC
>DOHD01000049.1:2962-6332 GCA_003535455.1 Acidimicrobium sp. | reverse complement strand
GACGACAATCAACTTCAATTCGATTTTGCGGGTGACTCTGATGAACCAGCCGACCCGAGCAACTTAATGGATGAAGTAGAGCAGTTTTTGCGCGAGCAAAACGGCAACTAACTAAGTCGTAATTTTGGCGACTTAGTAATCTTCCATTCCGCCGCCTGGCATTGCTGGTGCACTCTCTTCTGGCTTGTCTGCGATGACAGCCTCGGTTGTCAAGAACAGTGCCGCAATTGATGCTGCGTTTTGCAACGCCGAGCGCGTTACTTTTGCGGCATCGATGACGCCCAGTTTCACAAGATCGGTGTATTCGCCAGTCGCCGCATTGAGGCCTTCGTTGCCCTTCAACGCTTTGACTTTCTCGACTACAACGCCACCTTCGAGACCGGCATTCTCGGCTATCTGCTTAAGTGGTGCTGAAAGTGAACGCACAACCATGCGTGCACCCGTTGCCTCGTCGCCACTTAGCGATGCCATTGCTTTTTCGGCAGCCTCTTGCGCGCGAAGCAAAGCCACGCCACCACCCGGCACTACGCCTTCTTCGATTGCGGCCTTTGTCGTGCTGACGGCATCTTCGATGCGGTGCTTCTTTTCTTTAAGTTCGACTTCGGTCGCTGCACCAACTTTGAGCACGGCAACGCCACCCGACAACTTGGCGAGACGCTCTTGCAACTTCTCGCGGTCGTAATCGCTGTCGGTGTTGTCGATTTCGGTTTTGATCTGGCTGATGCGACCCTTGATGTCGGCATCTGAGCCGGCACCTTCAATAATTGTCGTCTCATCTTTGGTGATTACGACTTTCTTGGCGCGACCGAGCAAATCAAGAGTTGCGTTCTCAAGTTTGAGACCAACTTCTTCGCTGATTACTTGGCCACCGGTGAGAATTGCGATGTCTTGCAACATTGCCTTGCGACGGTCGCCGAAACCTGGGGCTTTGACGGCAACACTCTTGAAAGTGCCGCGAATTTTGTTGACAACCAAAGTCGCGAGCGCTTCGCCATCGACATCTTCGGCGATGATCACGAGCGGTCGGCCACCTTGCATAACTTTTTCAAGCACTGGCAGCATGTCGCGCACCGCTGAAATTTTGTTCGAAACCAAAAGGATGTAGGCGTCGTCAATCGAAGCCTCCATACGGTCGGTGTCGGTTGCAAAGTATGGCGAGATGTAACCCTTGTCGAAACGCATGCCCTCGACAAGATCCATTTCCATGCCAAATGTTTGGCTCTCTTCGACTGTGATTACGCCATCTTTGCCAACTTTGTCAATCGCCTCAGAAATCATTTGACCGATTTCGTTGTCGGCTGCCGAAATTGATGCAACCTGAGAGATCTGCTCTTTGCTGTCGACAACTTTTGCCAATGCTTTGATGCTTGCAACTGCGGCCTCGACGGCGGCTTCAATGCCACGCTTCATGCTCATCGGGTTTGCACCAGCAGCGACATTGCGCAGACCTTCGTGAACCATGCTCCAGGCGAGAACTGTTGCAGTCGTCGTGCCGTCACCAGCGACGTCGTCAGTCTTTTTTGCTACTTCTTTAACGAGTTCGGCGCCGATGCGCTCATAGGGGTCTTCGAGTTCGATTTCTTTGGCGATTGAAACGCCGTCATTTGTGATTGTCGGTGCGCCCCACTTCTTGCTGAGCACGACATTGCGCCCTTTTGGTCCGAGCGTGACACGCACAGCGTCGGCGAGTTTGTTCATTCCGGTTTCGAGTCCGCGGCGGGCCTCTTCGTCGAATGCAATGATCTTGGCCATGATTTATTCCTCCGAAATATGTCCCAAAAAATTGAACTTTGAGAGTTAGCACTCTATCTAGGAGACTGCTAAATCAAAACTAAAACCGCCCAGCGGGCGTCTGTTCAGCCTCCGGCGACGGCTGGAATAATCGAAACCGTTTGCCCGCTGGCAACCGACGTGGCTAGACCTTGCATATAACGAACATCGTCGTCGGCAACGAATACGTTCACGAATTTGTGCAAGTTGCCGTCGCTGTCGAGCAGGCGATCTGAAAAACCAGGGTGAGCCGCATTCAGACTCGCCAACACTTCGGCGAGAGTTGAGCCTTCGACTTGAACGGTTGAAACGCCACCAGAAAGTGGTCGCAATGTAGTGGGGATTCGTACGGTCACGGTCATGGCCAAAACGCTATCTGCAGTTTTTTATTTTGCTTTCGCTTAGTTGGTTCTTGCCGCAACAAAATAAGCGAGTTCAACCAGTTTGTCGATTGCGGTTCGCTGCAAAGATGAATCGTTTATCGCCGCAACCGACTGCTCGACAAGCACTGAAATTTTTGCTTCAAGTGCTTCAAGTGCGCCTGTCTCAATAATCACTTGTTGAATTCNNCGCTGCGATCGAGTCGCACGCTCGCACGCCATTGCCAAGAGTGGTGTGGGCTTGCCTTCGCGCAAATCATCGCCAATTGGTTTTCCGGTGAGACTTGCTGAATCGTCGCCAAATGCGCCCAACACGTCGTCGCGCATTTGAAACGCATCACCAAGTGGAAGACCGAAGTTAGATAACTGCTCAAGCAAAACGTCTGCTTTATCTGGTGCGGCCAAACTTGCACCAAGGTGAAGCGGTCGCTCAATCGTGTATTTGCCGCTCTTATAACGGCTCACTCGTTCGGCTTTCGTCAAATCTCGTTCACGTTGCGCTGAACCAATCAAATCGAGATATTGACCGATATTTACTTCGACACGCATCTCGTTCCAAACTTTTGCGGTTATCGAATTGGCCCCAGTCATTAGTTGATCGGCATAAACAAAAGCCAAGTCTCCGATCAAAATCACAGCACCTTCTCCAAATCGTCTCGCTTCACCCGCCCACTTGCTGTGATTGTGTTTGGTGATATAGCGCATGTGCGAGGTCGGCTCACCACGACGAGTCGATGATCCGTCGATTATGTCGTCATGCAACAACGCCGATGCGTGCAACAGTTCTATTGCCGCTTGTGTATCGAGCAGATCACGGGCATTTGCGTCACCGCCCGCGCCGACGAACGCCAAATAACAAAATGCGGGTCGAAGTCTTTTGCCACCAGCGTCAACTAACCGTGTTAATTCGCCAAGCGGGATACCCAGATCGTCGTCGATGCCTGACCAACGGTCTTGCTCGTATTGCAAAAACTCGCTTAGACGCGACTCGACTTGCGTCGCGATTGAACTCAACCAAGCAGGTGGATTATTCGACACGCCCACTCATTCTTTAGCAAGACCCTTGACAACTTCTTCGATTTGTAATTTTGCGTTACCGATGCGATCGCGACAAAGTTCGATTAATTGCGATGCACGTTGAACATGGGTCGCCAATTTATCGACGTCAACATCGTTGTCTTCAAGCTCGGCGAGAATCGACTCGAGTTCTTCGAGAGCCT
>DOHD01000049.1:1172-2947 GCA_003535455.1 Acidimicrobium sp. | reverse complement strand
AACAGAGCTGGTCGCCGAGCCATTGACGAATGTCGTGACTATTTTGTCACCAGTCTTCAACTTCGAGACATCACGAATCGTCTGACCACTGGCGTTTCGGGTGATGCTCCATCCGCGAGCCATTGTGTTGACTGGGTCGAGCAGACGAACTCGATCAGACAATGCGTCTAGTGCACTCTTTTCGAGTCTCAAGATTTCGGCTGGACGATGTCTTATTCGCTGCGAAGTCATCGCCAGGCGCTTGCCGGCACGAGCAAGAGCATCTAAAACTTTCGTGCTGATTTTGTTGGCTCGATCAGATAGTCGATTTGACGAAGATTCAAGTTCGCGAAGTGCGAGCATTGCGATGCCGTCCCAAGCGTTTTCTGTTGCATCAATAAACTCGTGGACAAGTTCGATTAAAGCGGTGGCGCAAGCTGTTGGCGTTTTATGCGATAAATGGGCAACCTCGTCGGCGACACTGACATCAATTTCATGGCCAATGCCCGTGAAAACTGGCAGTCGACAATGCGCTATTGCCGTTGCAATTTCAATCGAGTCAAATGCGATGAGATCATTTTTTGAACCACCGCCGCGCACAAGCATCAACACATCTAGATCATCTCTCGCGTCCATTTTTTGCAGTGCGGCGACCACAGAAATCACCGAGTCGTCACCTTGCATTCGTGCATCATGCACAAAAATTGTGAAGCCCAGTTCTGAATCCTTAAATGTTTTCAACACGTCGGCGTGTGCAGCGCTACCAACACTCGTGATAATGCCGACTCGCAACGGCACGAGTGCCATATCAACAGCACGATTGGCATCATAAAGTTTTTTAATTTTTAGTTGCTTGACAACTGCCTCACGCTGAGCGATTAAATCACCGAGAGTGAAACGCGGGTCAATTCTCGCGACCTTGAAGCTAAATCTGCCGTTACCTGAATAGAGATCCGGTTCTCCGAACACCCGAACTTTCAAACCGTCGGCGAGTTGCAGACCACTTTCGGCGAGTTTTGTTCGCATCGACGAATAAACCCCCTGCCAAATTGACGCGCTCAAAACCGCTTTCTTATCGCCGTCGTTGTCAACCAAGGTGAAATAAACATGACCAGGAGTCTTTAGTTCTTGAATCTCGCCGTGCAACCAGACACCCCCGCCAAAGTGCTCTTTAACAGCTTGATTCACCGTCTTGATGAACTCGCTTACCGAAAAAGTGTCGTCTAATGACAATACGCTTGGGGTCTGGTGAGACATCAACTAAACACTAGACGCAAGTTTGCTATCTCGATTGTGGCAACGACGATGGTCGCGTGTTTGGCTGCGGCGTGTTCTGACCCAACAATTATCGGTTCGTCTGAAGACACCATTGACGATCAAGACATCACGGCGTCGAGCGAAGCACAAGAGTCATCGACACCGCCAACGACAAACGCCGTTTCATCCGAAAAAATTATTTGGAGTCCATGCCTAGATGACCCCGCTGGAAAAAGCGAGTGTGGACAACTTGCGGTGCCATTTGATTACGACGACCCAAATGTGGGTTCGTTCACATTGTTTTTAACTCGATTGCCCGCCACTGACGGCGCCAACAAAATTGGTTCAATGCTCGTCAACCCGGGCGGCCCAGGTTTTGGAGGTTCAAGTGTCGCCAAAGACGCACAGTATTACTTCAGTTCTGAATTATTGGATCGATTCGACATCATCGGTTGGGATCCGCGAGGCACCGGCAAGTCGACACCCGCTATCAACTGCATCGATCAATATGACGAATACTTTGGTATTGATTCAACTCC
>DOHD01000049.1:0-1123 GCA_003535455.1 Acidimicrobium sp. | reverse complement strand
TCAGAACTCGGTGCCACGTGGGCGACTATGTTTCCAAAGACCGTGCGAGCGGCTGTTCTTGACGGGGCATCTGATCCAAATGCAACGTCGCTTGACCAAGGTCTGGCACAAGCCAAAGGTTTTGAAAAACAACTTGATGCTTTTCTTGCGAATTGTTCAAAACGGGTCTCTTGTGCATTTCACAGCAACGGCGATGCTGCAGCAGCGTTAGACGAATTGATAATTGAAATCGACAAAGCCCCGATCGTTGTTGAGGCGAATCGCACACCGGTAACTCAAGGCGTGATGTATACGGCACTCGCGCAAGCAATGTATTCAGATTCTTTGTGGCCGCAACTTGAACGCGCGCTGGCTGACGCAGTTGACGGTGACGGAGCAGGTTTGCTTGGGCTTTATGACGAGTATTACCAACGCAATCCTGGCGGCACTTATGGCAACGAACTTGAAGCATTCTTGGCGATTTCATGTCTTGATGATCCGGGTCCGACAAGTGTCGCTGCGGTTGACGAGCAGATTCCGGTTTTCATAAAAGCGGCGAAACGATTCGGTGCAAGTTTCGCTTATGGATACTCGTGCGCCTTGTGGCCCGTGCCGCCGGTAAAGCGTCTAGAAATTACCGGCAAAGGCGCAGGGCCAATCATCGTCATTGGCACAACCGGCGACCCAGCAACACCAATTGAGTCGTCGCGCAAAGCCGCAAAAGCCCTCGAAGGTGGGGTCTTCTTGACAGTTACTGCCGAACAACACACGGGTTACGGTTTGAATCCTTGTGTCGTCAGCACCGTCGACCGATATTTAATCGACTTGAAAGTGCCACCAGCGAACAAGGTTTGCTCGTGACAAATTCGTTGACGTGAACAAGCAAGCGAGTCAATTAAGTTAGCGACGCGAAACCACCTGATCAACGCCCAAGGCTGTTGCGGCGCCAAGGCGTTGAGCAACTACTTCTTCGGGCATTCGCGCGCCAGTTGAGTCGGCGAGTCGAGTCATCATTTCGAAGTTCGCGATGACCGCGGCAGCGTCGATCGTTGTAGCCACACCGGCGCATTTCGCGAGTGCCTCGCGCGCGATAGTTATCGCGGCGTCATCTAGTTCGGTCGCCGCCGTTGCAAAATCGAGCAGC
>DOHD01000110.1 GCA_003535455.1 Acidimicrobium sp. | reverse complement strand
GGCGATTCAGGGCGAATTGCGAGTGATCGCTTTCTATTTGTCGGCGACGATTACCGCGGTGACCATATAACGCATGCCCGTTGGGGTTTCAGCGTGCGTCAAAATGTGACAGTGCCAAGCCCAAACACCGGCATCTTTTGCCGTGTAGGCGACTGTCCATCTTTCACCGGGCGCGACATTAAGTGTGTCGGCCCAAAACGGATACTCGAGCGGCGCACCATCGTGAGCAACCACCAACCCTGACGGCTGGTGCAAGTGCATCGGATGAGTCATGCTGCCTTCGTTGTAATAGTGCACGAGCATCGTCTCGCCAACATTCATCGTGTAAGGCGCAGTCGCCGGAAACGACTTGCCGTTCAACGACAAACCAATCGTGCCCGAATCATTGAGCACCATCACGACTTCTTGGTCGACCTTGCCATCTTTGTCAGTCAGTCGCGAACCAGCGGTCTTCATCGCGAGATCCTTCCAGTCGCCGATCAACAGCGCACCAGCCAACCCATTTGGCACCTGCACCTGCGCGTTGTGGTGCGAGTGATACATGCCGACTGCCGGTTCGAGTGCCGTGAACTCATAGGTAAATGTCTCGCCCGGTGCGATCGGTTTTTGCGTATACGGATCAACTCCGTCCATGGCGTTTGGCACCCGCACACCGTGCAAGTGCAACGATGTTGATTCGGGTAATTCATTTTTAAGGACGATTCGAACCTTGTCACCGACATTCGCGCGCAAAATCGGCCCAGGAATTTGTCCGTTGTATGCCCAGCCTTCGACGAACTTTCCTGGTTCGACTTCCCACTTGATGACCGATGCAGTGATGTTGAAAACCTTGTAACCGTCGTCGCTCATGATCGGCGCAAGTTCGCTATTGCCACTGCCTTCTGTTTTGGCCGGAAATTTGAGTGCGACTTCTTCCATTTTTTTGTCCATCTCTTGCCACGACATTGCTGCAGCAGTCGACCCGCTCAAGTCGGCCGTCATCGACGAGTTGGTGCTCGGTGCATCAGGTGACACCGTCAATGACGCTTTCATTCCGGCTTCCAGGTGCCCGGATACCTCACATCGAATTTCATAGGTGCCGGCCGCAACGTCGCTGGCCACAAGGGTCACCGATTGACCTGGGTTCAACATCTCGGTCTTGAATTTCAAGAGTGGAATCGCAAAGTTGTGTGCGACATTTCCGCTATTTTTCACCTGAAAAGTAATGTCGCCTGGCTTCACTGCCGATGCCGACATATTGATCTTAAATTCAGTGAGATCAACAGAGATTGTGGTTGGCAATTCAGTCGAACTTGACGTTGTCGAATCAGATTTTGTCATCGCGACTATCGCCACGACACCAAGCACCACGGTCGACATCGCAATCGCCGCGAGCATCATCGCGGTGATACCTCGAGTCCATGTCGATTCGCTTTGCGACGAGCTCACATTTTGTTCTGGCAATTGTTCTGCGTTCACTTTTTTGCCTTTCTTAGTTGTCTAAGAAAAACATAACGCTGCGCGACCTATGGAGAATGATTAGAGCACGTAAAAATTCGGTAACACTTGGCACGATGTCAGGTTCGACTTATAGAAATTTTTGTTAGGCGCAACTGACGAAAATTTTTTCGTGCGCAATTTATGGACAGTAAATTTTGCCTTTTGATTTAAATTTTTTGACCTTGCTCATCTGCGAACTCGTCGTGCCAACCAAGACTTTGACATCTACATCGCAAAAAATCGCATCGGTCAGATTCGCGCCTTCCATATTGACGCCGATCATGTTCGCTGCTGTGAAATCGACACCCGAAAGATTGGCGCCCGCGAAATTTGCATTCGTCAAATCGGCCCTAATAAACAACGACTTTGCGAGGTTTGCTCCGGCAAAACTTGCACCGCTCAAACTGGCGACGCTGAAATTCTGAAAATCAAGCTGCAGTCTCGAGAAATCGACACCAACTAGGTTGGCAAACTGACACTGAGTAAGTTTCACGCACAATGTGTCAAGAACCGTCGTAGTCGTCGGTGGAATCGTGGTTGTAGTCGTCGTTGTCGTCGTTGTTGTCGTCTCAATTGTCGTTGTAGCCGAAATATTTTCGCTTGTTGATGTCGATTCATCGTCAGTTGTTTCGGTCACTTCTGACACTGAGACTTCGGTCGCAACCGAAGTTTCTGTGGCATATTGCTCAGCAGATTGTGCTCCGCAACCAGCAACCACAACAGCGACCAAGGCTGCCGAAATTTTCGCTAGTTTCACGCTTTAAACCTTAGTGGTGCGTGCCACGCAGAAAAGTGAGGCACACTAGATAGAGATGTTTACGACTTTCAGCGCACTCATACTTGCCGCCAAACAGACCGAAGAAGAATCAGGTTTCACAAGATTTTTGACGCGCCCAGTCATCGCAATTCTCGTCGTCATAGGTTGCTTTATCTTCACCCGCATCTCGTATGCAATCTTGCGCGCCACTGTCAGACGAATCGCCGATCGCACGTCGACCAACGCGGCAAAATGGTGGCGAAACAGCGTGCGCCGAGTCGGCGCCGAAACCGTCGAGGGCAGCGAACATCGTCGCCGTCAACGCATCGACGCCGCAACACGAATGTTGCATCACTTCATAAGCCTTGTTGCTTGGATAATCGCCTTGATCGCCGTGTTCAACATCCTCGATCTAAATGCCGCGTTCTTTCTCTCGAGCGCCGGCTTTTTGGGTGCAGGTCTCGCCGTCGGCGGCCAACACCGAGTCAACGACTATTTGACGGGTCTCGCGGTTCTGCTCGAAGATCGTTACGGGGTCGGCGACGAAATCGAAGCAGAACTTGGCTGGCAAAAAGCAATCCACGGATACGTCGAACACATTGGCATGGTCACGACTCGTCTGCGTGATGGCGTCAGCACCGTGCACATACCCCACAGCGCTCTCGCCAGCGTGCGCAATCTCAGCCAAGAACCGGTAACGACAAAACTCGAAATGAACATCTCCTCAAGCGGTGCAAGTTTCAACACGGTTTCAAACACGATGCGCGACCTTGCGGGCACAAAAGGCTTGACGACGGTTTTGTTCGTCGACGACATTCAAGCAGCCGGCGAAGGTGACCGTGTCGAACTAAACGTCAGAACTTCTCGCCCGCTATCTGATCACGAACGCGAATTGTTGGTACAACGCGCCTCTGAAGTGCTGTCAAAAGAAAAATAGCGCCAAAAAGCAGCGACGATCTTGCTTCGCCGAATAATCGTCTTGGTTGCTGCAAGTTTCTGTTTTTCGTCGGCAATCACTTATGCCAGCTCTGACGACACTGGCAACAAACATGAACTCAAATATGTTTTTCCTTTTTCAAAGGTGCCTGTAACTTATTCGCGAGATCATCTCAATTATCCCGCCACAGATGTACACGGTTGTTACGCCCACGTGCTCGCCCCCACTTCTGGCATCATTTTTGATGTCGAGAAAAAAGATCTGTGGATAAAAGAAATCGACGCGCCTGGCAGCCGCGGCGGGCTAACGATCACACTTCACGGTGACGACAACATTCGATATTTTTTCGCTCACCTCGGCCGAGTCAAAGTGAATGCGGGTCAACGCGTCGAACCGGGCGAATGGATCGGCGTAATGGGTTCGTCTGGCAATGCTCGCATCACGAAGTGCCACACTCACCTCGGCATGTCGCGAATCTGTCCGCAAAGTGAATACAAAGTTTTGCAAGGTGAAATTTGGCCATGGAAATTTTTAGATGCGTGGCGCAAAGGCATAAATAAGTCGCCCATCGCAGCAAAAAATCGCATCATAAAGGCTTCACCTCGAGCCTGCGAGATCGCAGCGTCGCAAGACTAAAACTCAACTCGGTAGTAATCTGCGAGTTGTGAAACCAAATGTCTTGCTGATCACACTCGACCAGTTTCGTGGTGACTGTTTGTCATCGGCAGGCCACAAAAATGTGCGCACACCGAATCTTGACGAACTGGCACAAAACGGCGTGCGGTTAGCAAATCATTTCAGTCAGGCGGCACCTTGCTCACCCGGTCGAGCAAGTTTGTATACGGGCACATATCAAATGAACCACCGTGTCGTCGCCAACGGCACACCACTAGATGATCGCTTTGACAACGTCGCCCGCATGGCTCTGCGCGCCGGCTACGAGCCGACGATTTTTGGCTACACAGATCAAGGTGTCGACCCGCGTACAACTCAATCAGGTGACGACCCGAGGCTTTCGACATATCAAGGAGTTTTGCCAGGCTTCAATCGTGTCTTGAATCTGTCCGAACCGTATCCCCCATGGATCGATCATCTCAAGCAACGTGGTTTTGACTTTGGCGACAACTACAACAACGCGCTGCGCACCGAACCTGATCGCCACGAAGACTTGAGCATCTCAACATTTTTAACTGACGAATTTTTCAAATGGCTCGACCACCAAGAACCAAGCAAACCTTGGTTCACTCACCTGAGTTATCTGCGACCTCACCCNNAAGCAGCGATGAACCTCGAGGGCACAGCCGCACCGAAAACCGAAGCAGGTTTGCGAGAAATGCGCGCCCAGTATTACGGCATGATTGGTGAAGTCGACCATCACGTAGGTCGCGTGTGCGAAAAACTTCGTGAACGTGGCGAATGGCAAAACACAATCGTCATCATCACCGCAGATCACGGCGAGCAGTTGGGAGATCACGGATTAAAAGAAAAACTCGGTTTCTTCGACGCCAGTTATCGCATCATCGGTATTGTTCGTGACCCGAATAATCCGCATACACATGGCACCACGATCGAAGAGTTCACCGAGAATGTCGACATCATGCCGACGATCGCCGAAGCAATCGGGGTGCCGGTGCCGTTGCAGTGCGACGGTGCGCCGCTAACCGATTTTTTGCGCGGCATCACCCCGACACGTTGGCGAAATGGCGCCACCTACGAATACGACTGGCGACACATATATATAGACGACTCAGAACAGGGCGCCGCCAAAAACTGGCCACGCGATCGCCGACTCGAGCGG
Source organism: Acidimicrobium sp. (assembly GCA_003535455.1). Classification (GTDB taxonomy): domain Bacteria; phylum Actinomycetota; class Acidimicrobiia; order Acidimicrobiales; family Ilumatobacteraceae; genus BACL27. The sequence goes on along the minus strand of DOHD01000110.1, from coordinate 550 downwards.
CAACATTTAACCGTGCGTCGCACAAAAGATGCCGCCTATGTGCAGTTCGGCGATGGGTCGTGGCTGGCATTCGATCTGGCTCTCGACCCAACTTGGCGAACAACATTCGACGACCCGAAACGTGTGTTGCCACTCGCCCAAGAAATGTTGCTGTGGCGATCGCATCACACCGAACGCACCCTCAGTGGCATGCTGTTGCACGACGGCGGCGTCGGTCGCTGGCCCGCTGGCGTCGCGTGGCGCGACAAAAATTAGATCGCTAGTTTTGTTTTATGCCGTTGCAAAGATTTGCCGATCATTTTCAGGCGCCATGGCCAAATGGTCGTGGCACTAGTTATGAAATTGCGAGTCAAACTCCAGGTGTGGCCGGTTGGACTTGGCGTGTCGCAATAGCACCAGTCATCGAAGACTGCGACTTTTCGCACTTTGAAAATGTGCATCGGCAGTTGTTGATCATCTCTGGTGGCGAAATGATCTTAAACGTCGGCGGCAAAATTGTCGTGTGTAAGCCGGGTGAAGTGGCGGTGTTCGCCGGTGACATACCGACTAC
>DOHD01000133.1 GCA_003535455.1 Acidimicrobium sp. | reverse complement strand
CCAGCCCGCACATCAAACGGCTCGATGTCGTGTGTCAAGTCGACAACTCGACATTGCGGCGCGATTTCGTAGATCACACTTTTGACGACACCCACAAATTCATCTCTCGTTCCATAATCAGAAAGAAACGAAACTGTTGAATATTTATGCGTCATGGCGTTCTCACGATACTGAGAAACGTAAGAGCCGGTGCCAACCCCCCGACGGCACCGGCTCAAACGGCGCAACTCTTTCGAGCGCGACTCCCAGTTGGGGGGTTACCCCGTCCGGTGATCTTGCGACATTTCTATTCTCACTTTAGACACAAATTAGGGATATAAAACCAAATCTATGACAAAAATTTTCGCGACTATTTTCCGAGTTCTTTGCTGCGCGCGGTTGCCGCGCCCACGGCGCCACCGATAATCTCGGCGAATTGTTTACCAATCAACTCAGCAATTCCGGCAGCAGTCGTACCGTTGGGAGAAGTAACTTTTTTTCGCAACTGTTCGGGCGTCTCAGAACTCTCTGCGAGCAAAAGCGAAGAACCGACCAACAACTGCCGAACGAGTTCGTTAGAAATCTGCTCTGACAAACCTTGTTGAACTCCGGCTTGAATCAATGCTTCTGCCAGCAAAAAAATGTAGGCGGGGCCACTGCCAGAAAGCCCTGTCACCGCATCGAGCAACTCTTCTTCTACTTCAACGACCGTACCGACGCCCAACAAAATCTTTTTAGCCCAAGAAATATTTTCGACGTTGCAATTTTTGCTTGCCGACATCGCCGATGCCCCTTGGCCGATTAGGGCTGGCGTGTTTGGCATGGCGCGAATCACGGCAACTTTGCCCGGTATCGCACTTTCAATCTTCGAAATTTTTACACCGGCGGCGATCGACAAAATCTGTCGAACACCTGAATTGGCGAGACCGCGACACACCTCAACGACATCTGTTGGTTTGACAGCCAAAACCACCGAATCACAATCAGGGGTTTTCGAAGTCACTTCGACATTTGCAAACTCTTTTTTGAGTTCAGCAACTCGAGCACGATCTTTTTCAACTATCGCGATTTGCTCTGCCGAGAAATCGCCGGCCAACAAACCTCGCACTAGGGCCGAGCCCATGTTGCCGCCACCAATTACGCTCAACAGCGGTCGACTCAATTTGGTCATAAATTCACCACATCGTTCAGGCTAGTTAGGTGCACTCGAACTACCAGGCGACTTCCCCGAACGCTAGACAGTCCGAGTGCTATTTCGTTGTGTGCGCAACATCGCCGCTTTGGCATAACCAATTTCTAACAGTGGCCAGAACAGTTGCTCGACCGTTGAATAGAGTGTGCCAATAATTCTGTCAAGTTCGACTTCGTTCAAAGCCGCCAAGCCAATCTCACCGCGCAGATAGATCGCATCTTCAAGACCGATCGAAAAGTGCGCACCGACCAGTTTTTCGTTTCGTCGCAACACCGTTTCATAAAGTTTTTCGGCGTTTTGTTCTGGTGCAGGCATTACATAAGTCTCGTAACGCAGTGTGCGCTGACCGAGGGTGAACCAGATAGTCGTGAAATCTTTTTCTTCGCCGGCCATTCGCACATACCATCGAAATTCATCTTCTTCTGAGCGGTCGACAGCCAAAATATTGGCGTGACTCGTTCGCGCCCGGCCCAACCATTCATCGATCTGTCGCTCGATTCGAGCTAGCGCTGAATCGTCAAAGAGATCGCTCACAAAACTATGAGCAGGTGACCAGTTGGCTGGCCAAGAGAGACCGATATACATCGATCACGCTGTCTGCAGTTGCCGACCATGAATAATTTTTGGCGCGATGTGCGGCCCGGTTACCGATTGTCAAACCAAGCAACGGATCAGCCAACAACAGATCTACATATTTCGCGAACTCTTCAGGGTTTCTATCTTTGACCAAAAAACCGGTTCGCTGATGCTCGACCAGATTCAAAAGACCACCTACCGCACTTGCCACTACCGGTATTCCGCAGGCGGCTGCCTCGAGGGCCACCAATCCGAAACTTTCGCTTCGCGATGGCACCAACACGACATCGGCGGCGCGGTAATAAGTCGAAAGCAAATGGTGTGGCTGCGGTTCGACGAAATGCACGCGATCAGTTAGGTGCAGATCACCAATGAGTTTGCGCACATGGGCAGACTCGCTCGAACCAAATGCGCCGCTCGCACCACCAACGATCATCAATTCTGTTTCAGAGTTTTTTAGTTTCGCCAAAGCGTTTACCGCGACATCGACACCCTTGAGCGGTTGAATGCGACCGACAAACAACATCAACGGCTTATCGCCCCAGCCGAGTGCGCGTCTCGCGCCCCGACGATCTCCGGGCGAAAAGAATGCGGTGGCGACACCGGGTGATGCGACCGCAATGGCGCCAGGCGAGTGTCCGTATAGTTCGCGAAATTGACTCAACTCTTCGGGACAACTCACACAGATCGCGTCAGCGCAACCGATGATCTCAAGTTCTGCTCGCTCTCGAACAACAGACTCAGTGTCACCACCAAGCGACTTAACACGAGCCAAAGTATGGAAAGTCGTCACCAAAGGCAGATTGAGTTGATGCTTGAGTCGATGTCCGACGAGACCCGAAAGCCAGTAATTTGCGTGAAGCACGTCGACGCCACCCGATGACTCGATGTGCTCGGCCACCAACTGCGTAAACAGATCTACGACATCAAGTAATTCGTCCTTGGCAAGGTCAAACCGACCCGCCTCAATGTGCACGATTCGGTGATTTGGTTCGACTTCTACAATTTTCGGCAAACCTTCTCGCCACGCACGTGTATATGTAGTGCAATGCACATCTTTTTGGGCCATCGCCGAAACAAGTTCACGAACATAAACGTTCATTCCACCACCGTCACCGACACCTGGCTGCGCCAAGGGCGATGTGTGCATAGAAATGACCGCAACGCGCTGCATTTGAAGATTAAACCTATCGCTTTAGTCGGGTATTGCCTCTACTCAAGGTAACTAGTCGGTTGCCAACTGATAATTAGTTAACCGTTAGTCGGTCAAGAGAGTTTC
>DOHD01000128.1:28873-29248 GCA_003535455.1 Acidimicrobium sp. | reverse complement strand
ACCAGTGATGACGCCTCTCTTCTCGCCGAGTTTGGTGTCTGGTATATCGCCGATCGCGACCCCAAATGGTTGCGTCGCAACGCATTGATAATTCTCGGCAACATCGGTGACGCCGGCAACGACATCGTCATCGATTTGATGAAGCGATACTTGCGACATCCAGATGCGATGCTTCGTGCGCACGCCGTGTGGGCGGCGGCACGACTGGGGCTAAATGACTTGATCGACAAAAACGATGTCGATGAACTTGTGCGAGCCGAATTGGCCGTGTTGCCAAGCGTAAAGTGAGAGCCAGTGAAACATCTGTTGGTCACCAATGACTTTCCGCCGAAAATCGGTGGCATTCAAAATTTGTTGTTCGAGTGGTGGCGTCGG
>DOHD01000128.1:8397-28805 GCA_003535455.1 Acidimicrobium sp. | reverse complement strand
CGAAAGATCAACAAGATGGCCGCAGAGGTTGGGGCAGAACTTGTCGTACTCGACCCGGCATTGCCGCTCGGTCTGGTTGGTGAGTTCTTAGACCTGCCATATGCAGTTGTGTTGCACGGTGCAGAAATTACCGTGCCGGGTCGATTGCCAATTGTCTCGCGGCTACTTGCAAGAGTTCTTCGAAAGGCTGAAATTATTATTGCATCGGGCAGTTATCCGGCAGCCGAAGCATCGCGCATCATCGGCCCTAGCGAAAAAATAAAAGTCATAACTCCTGGCGTCGACACTCAGCGATTCAAAGTTCTTTCAGCCGAGCAAAATAAAATCGCACGAAAAAGTTTCGGGGTCGAACAAGATGCCGAACTGATTGTCGGTATCAGTCGTCTTGTGCCACGCAAGGGCTTTGACGTGTTGATTCGGGCGGTCGCGCACCTGGCGGCTACGCATCCGAAATTACGCCTGCTCATTGGTGGCGACGGTCGAGACCGCGCGCGACTAGAACGAATTGCGCGTGAATTGAGATCACCAACAACTTTCTTGGGGCGAGTCGCAGACGATGATTTACCAAAGCTTTATGGTTGCGCCGACATCAACGCGATGCTTTGTCGCTCGCGATGGTTTGGTCTCGAGCAAGAGGGTTTTGGCATCGTGTTTGCCGAGGCCGCCGCTTGTGCTGTGCCGCAAATTGCCGGACGCAGTGGTGGGGCGGCCGANNNNTCGCGGCGATCGAACGACTGCTCGACGACAAGTCTGCTCGTTTGCAAATGGGCGAGGCATCGCGCCTGCGTGCCGAGAGCCTGTTCGATTACGACAAACTTGCCCTAAATCTGGGGCAAATCTTGCGCATTGATTAGCCGTTATTCAATAACGGCTTCTAAGTGCTTAAATATATGTGTGGTTGATTCGGCATCTGAAACAGAAGTAATCGCTGCGTCTGCCGACAAGTGCTTCGACGTCGCGATCGATGTCGAGCGTTACCCCGAGTGGGCGCCCGATGTCAAAGAAGCCGTCGTGCGCAAGCGTGATTCACAGAACCGACCCGTGCTGGTCGAATATCGCGCCTCTGCTCTCGGTCGCAGCACGCATTACACACTTCAATACGACTATGCCAATGCGCCCAAGCAAGTGTCGTGGCATCTTGCTCAAGGCGACATCATGAGGTCGATCGACGGGTCATATAAATTCGAGCAATCAGATGCGAATACAAAAGTTACGTATTCGTTGTCGGTTGAGTTGATAGTTCCACTTCCGGGTTTCATCAAGCGCAGGGCCGAAGGCCGAATTCTGCACACCCTGAAAGAACTAAAGGCACGCTGCGAGTCGTGACAGCAGTTGCCGGCATCGATGTCGGTGGAACCAAATGTCTCGGGGTGCTTTTCGAGGGCGGTGAGATCGTCAATTCTGTGCGTCGTCCGACACCGCACGCAGATGATCTAGTTTCAACACTCGCAGAAATTGCTCGCGAACTTGGCGAATATAAATCATTGGGCATCGGCGTGCCGGGCATGATCACACCACAAGGTGTGGTGCGTGAGTCACCAAATTTGACTGGTGCAATCGAACTCGATTTGCGCACGCAACTCGAGAAAGAACTCGGTCATGTAATCGATGTCGAAAATGATGCGACTTGCGCGGCACATGCCGAATGGCAGTTTGGTGCTGGTCGTGGCGCAACAGATATGTGGATGGTCACTTTGGGTACGGGCATCGGTGGCGGTTTCGTCTCGGGCTCAAAGTTGCAGCGCGGTAGTCACGGTTTTGCCGGCGAGATCGGACACATGGTCGTCGAATCGCAGGGCATTCTTTGCAAGTGCGGGCAACGCGGCTGCTGGGAGCGTTATGCATCGGGTTCTGGTTTGGCGACGATCGCAGGTGGCGAGCGTGGCGAAGAAGTTATCGCTCGCGCGGTTGCCGGAGACGCGCAAGCGCTCGGCTATCTCGACACTTTTGGTCGTTGGGTCGCCGTTGGTTTGGTCAATCTGACGAACATCACCGACCCAAATGTGATCGTGATCGGTGGTGGCATGGCCGAGGCGGCAGATTCGTTGATGCCTTACGTCAAAAAGTGGTTCAAAGAGTTGCTATATGCGCCCGACAATCGTGAACATCCAGATTTGCGCGTTGCACAACTCGGCGAGCATGCAGGCGCGATTGGCGCGGCGCTTTTGGGTGCTGGCGTTTAGTTAATCCAATTCATCGACCGCTTGACGGCTTGTTGCCACGAGTCATAGCCAAGAGCAACGGCGTTTGGTTCGAATTTTTTGTCGAGTTGCCACGCCTGCGTAATTTCATCGGTTGAACTCCAAACTTTTGCGCCGAGCCCAGCCAAGTAGGCGGCACCCATCGCCGTCGTCTCGAGTTGTTTTGGTCGTAGCACGGCGCAATTTAGATGATCAGCCTGCAGTTGAAGCATAAAGTCAACGACCGCAGCGCCGCCGTCGACACGAAGATCTTTTATTTTTACGCCCGACGCGACGCTCATTGATTCGACAACATCGCGGGTTTGAAAAACGATCGACTCGATGGTTGCGCGCGCAAGATGGGCTCGCGTCGTGCCACGAGTGATGCCAAAAATTGAACCACGAGCGTATGGATCCCACCAGGGGCTACCAAGACCTGCGAACGCGGGCACCAAAACGATGGCACCTGAGTCTTCGACTGATTGGGCGAGGGGGCCGATCTCGCTGGCATGATCGATGATGTTCAGGCCGTCTCGTAGCCATTGAATTGCCGCACCAGTCACAAACACTGCGCCCTCGAGCGCATAAACGGCCGCGTGTGAATCAAGTTGCCATGCAACCGTGGTCAAAATGCCGCTCTGTGGTTCAGGGCAAATGTTTCCGACATTCATCAACACGAAACTTCCGGTGCCGTATGTATTTTTTGTTGCGCCCGTTGTGAAACACGCCTGTCCAAAAAGTGCGGCTTGTTGATCACCTGCGACCCCCGATATTGCAATGCCTGCGGGTAGTGCGCCGTGTTCGACTGTTGAGCCAAAATGGCCGCTTGACGGTAGGACAGTCGGTAAATTTTGCATCGGCACCCGCAAAAGTTCGCAAAGTTCATCGCTCCAACACATCTTTTTGATATCAAACAACATCGTGCGACTTGCGTTTGTTGGGTCGGTTACAAACGACTTGTGTCCTGTGAGTTTAAAAATAAGCCAAGAGTCGATCGTGCCGAGACACAAGTCGTGGTCGACCGTGAAGTTTCGATTATCGATCAGCCATGCAAATTTGGTGCCAGAAAAATATGGATCAAGCACGAGGCCGGTCTGTTGGCGTACCAACGACAAGTGGTCAACTAGTTGCTCGCAGCGACCCGCAGTTCGCCGATCTTGCCAGACGATTGCCGAGCCGTATGGTTTGCCCGACTTGCGACTCCAGGCGACGACTGTCTCGCGCTGATTGGTGATGCCGATTGTCGCAATCGGTTCGTTTAATTGGCTGATTACTTCTTGCAGAGTCGTTAAGACCGCGGTCCATATTTCTTCGGCGTCGTGCTCAACCCAACCTGGTTGCGGAAAGTGCTGGGTGAACTCGCGATATGAACTAATTTCAGATGGCCCAGTCGCGTAAACCACCCGAGACCGAACACCAGTTGTGCCGGCGTCGATAGCAATAACTGCAGCCATTGAAAACGATCAATCGTTTGATGAACTTGAGATCACTAGTCGGCTGAGTTGGTCATAAATATCGGGGCAAGTGATCATAAATTCTTTCGGCGAAGACTTGCCACCCGAAAAATTGCCGGACTTTGCGCCAGATTCGATTGCGATCAGTTCGGCCGCGGCAATATCCCATTGGTGCAGATTCTCTTCGAAGTATGCATCGATGCGTCCGCACGCCACGAAACAAATATCGATGCTCGCAGCACCAAGGCGCCGAATGTCGCGAATCTGGTGAATAAATTTTGCGACTCGTTTCGACTGAATTGTGCGTTGGGCAGGTGAGTAACTGAAGCCCGTACAGACAAGGGCCTGCGAAATGTCGTTGATCGAGTTGCAAAAAATCTGCTTGTCGTTCAAAAACGCCCCTTGGCCACGAACCGCATGAAACAACTCGCCGAGTGAAGGTATATATACGACACCAACGAGAGGGCCTTGGTCGTCACTGACGCCGATTGAAACGCTCCAACCCGGCAAAGCGTAGAGAAAATTTGTTGTGCCATCGATCGGGTCGATACACCAAGTTATTTCGCTGTTGCCAGCAATTGAAGCACCCTCTTCGCCGATGATCGAATCATTCGGTCTGCGACCGCGAATTTCATCGACAAGATATTTTTCGGTGGCTCTGTCGAATTCTGTGACCATGTCGGTGCTTGTGGTTTTGGTTTCAACCTGCTTCAAACCCGCGAGTCGACCAGCAAGTGCAGTTTTGCCACCGTTGACGGCGAGTGTTTTGCAGAGATCTAGAAGTTCGAGGGCAAATTTTGGGTTGCTGGGTTCGGTCATTTGCGTCGCTCGAGTTCTTTCCATTCGCCCGTCGCGCGCAAAACCAAAACAGCGACTACGCCCATGCCAAGTGCGCCCGTCGCGGCGCCAAGTATCAAGCCAATCGAGTTCGGCACGTCGCATTCACCTTGGCATTGCAGGTCAACGAGAGTGAACCCGATCAACGCACCGGCAACGCCGGCGACAATTATCGAAACAAAAGCGACGACACGAGCCAATACCGAAGGCAATGCCGACATGCGGCGATCTTGTTGATTCATGGATATGAGTTTATGACTAGCGTCTGAATCGTGGAGACCTCGCGACCTGCAAAGACAAAGACGATTCTGCATGTCGATATGGACATGTTTTATGTCGCCGTTGAACTGCGACGAAACCCCGATCTGTTGGGATTGCCGGTTGTCGTCGGTGGTGATGGTGCTCGCGGAGTCGTGGCGGCCGCGTCTTATGAGGCCCGCAGGTTCGGTGTTTTTTCGGCGATGTCGTCGGCTCAGGCGAAACGACTTTGTCCTCAAGCAATATTTCTGCCGGGTGATCACGAGCACTACTCAGAGGTGAGCGCCGAAGTGTTTGAGGTTTTTCATACGATCACGCCACTTGTCGAGGGTCTGTCACTTGACGAGGCATTTCTTGATGTCTCTGGTGCTCTCCGATTGATGGGAGACGGCGCGAAAATCGCCGAAGAGGTTCGGGTTCGAGTCAAGCAGGCGACGCAGTTGACATGTAGCGTCGGCGTTGCACCAAACAAGTTTTTGGCAAAACTCGCATCGGTCGTGGCAAAACCTCGTGCGACTCGTGATGGCGTGGCGCCCGGCCATGGCGTGTATCAAGTTCACCACGGTCGCGAACTTGAGTTTCTTCACCCGTTGGCAGTTGAGTCGTTATGGGGTGTTGGTCCGGTGACTTTAGAAAAACTTTCAGCACTTTCGATCAAGACAGTTGGCGACCTTGCCAAATTCGATCGCAAGGTTTTGATCAATGTTCTCGGCGATTCACTGGGGCGACATCTGTTCGAACTTTCGCAGGGCATCGACGACCGAGTTGTCGAGCCCGACCGCGACGCAAAATCGATCGGGCACGAAGAAACTTTCTCGTCGGACATCAAAGAATTTGAGGTCGCCCGTGTTCAGTTGCTCCGACTCGCCGACGCTGTGGCGGCACGTTGCCGCAACGCACAAGTCGGCGCACGCACGATTTCGTTGAAAATAAAGTTCGCTGATTTTCGGGTCATAACTCGGGCGGCGAGTGTCGATTATCCGGTGTCAACTGCTCAGGCGATGATGCGGCTCATCGAGCCATTGCTGCGCGAAGTCGATATTGCGTCGGGGGTTCGACTCTTGGGTATCAGCGCCAGAAATCTTGACGAGCCCGAAATGCAACTGAGCTTGTTTGATGACGCAACTAAACAGTCGACCGCAAACGAACTTGACGCCGCCTGGAGTTCGACGACATCGGCAATCGACGACATTCGCGACAAATTCGGGGATGCCGCCATCAAGCCCGCAAGTTCACTAAATAACAAACGCAAACCAGGGGTATCCAAATGGGGCCCGACCGATTTGTAATTTTTGACCTTAAATTTGTCTTGCCAAGTGCCTACACTCGTGAGAAGATATAACGAGATTCACCCAACTCGGAGGCGTTTTGCCACTTTCAGATAACGAACAACAGATTCTTCGACAGATCGAGCAAGATCTGAAGACAGACGAAAAATTTGCACAAGCCGTTTCTTCTAAAGGCTTGTATCGTCACTCGGCTCGAACTGCATGGTGGGCTGGTGTCGGCATAGTCGTGTCTCTCGGGTTGACGATTGTGGGTTTGCAGTTTCACTTTCTTGCGGCGTTCGCCGGCTTCTTGGCGATGTTGGGTTGCGCCCTGATTGTCGAGCGCCAACTGCGAGCCATGTCAAAGGCAGGCATTCGTGATGTTGCGCAGTCGCTGAAGGCTCAACGGGCCAACGCGCAACGTATGCGCGAAAAATTCACCCGCGAGCGGTAAAGGGTTCGCGTGAGCAAGCGCGGTTTTCTTGCTGTTGATATTGGTGGTACGAAACTTTCGGTCGGCGTCGTTTCGCTCACCGGAGAAGTTCTTTCGCACGGGCGGGCAATGACACCGCAAGTTCATGTTTGGCAAGCACTCGAAGAACTGATAAAAACTCAAGTTGCCGAATCGGGTGTCGAGCTAATTTCTTGTGGTGTTGGTTGTGGTGGACCGATGTCGCCGCATGGTGAATTGGTTTCGACTCTGCATATTCCAGAGTGGCGCGAGTTTCCGTTGCGCGCGAAATTGCAAGACCTGTTACAAATGCCCGTATATATAGACGGCGATGCCAAGGCGTTGGTGCAGGGCGAAGTTTGGTGTGGGGCAGTCGCCGGTCAAACCGATGTGATCGGCATGGTCGTGTCGACCGGCGTCGGTGGCGGAATAATTTCGCGAGGCAAAGTGCTCGATGGTCGATCGGGCAATGCCGGACACATCGGACATGTGATCGTCGTGCCCGACGGCAGATTATGCGCGTGTGGGTCGCGCGGTTGCCTTGAGGCTCATGCTTCGGGTCGGTCGATTGAAGCGATTACCGGCAAGCCTGCGGCGCAAGCAAGCGCCGAGATGATTGTTGAAACCGGCCGACTAGTCGCACGCGCGTTGACCAGCGTCGGGGCTGCTGTCGATTTGCGTAGCGCGGTCATCGCCGGCTCGGTCGCGCTCGGCTTTGGAAAGCCATTTTTTGAATCAGTACAAACCGAACTTGATCGTTCGGCAAAAATCGGCTTTGTTCAAGGCTTTACAGTTTGCCCTGCGGGGCTTGGACCTCTGTCGCCGCTCGTTGGGGCAGCGGCAGTGGCTCGCAATCTAGGCTGTGAAACATGAGACCGATCTACGAACTGCAAGCCGAAGAATATCGCGAGAAGGTTCAAGCCTTTTTGGCAGAAAAACTTCCATCAAATTGGCAGGGCATCGGTTCGATGGAAGGCAAGGCAGTCGAAGAATTTGTCGCCGAGTGGCGAAACATTTTGGCGGCGAGCCCATATCTTGCACCGGGTTGGCCGGTCGAATATGGCGGTGGTGGACTATCGGCGCTCGAGCAAGTAATTGTCGCCGAAGAGTTCGCACGTGCTGGTGTGCCAACGGGTTCGTTCAACGACACGTTCGGTATTCAGATGTTGGGCAACACGCTTTTGATTTGGGGCACAGAAGAACAAAAGCGCCACTATTTGCCGCGAATCATCTCAGGCCAAGATGTTTGGTGTCAGGGTTATAGCGAACCGAACGCGGGCTCAGACCTCGGCAATGTTGGTTTGAAAGCGACGCTCGACGGCGACCAATATGTTTTGAACGGACAAAAAATTTGGACATCTGCCGGCCAATACGCCACCCATATTTTTACGCTCGCTCGAACNNATCGAAGTTCGACCAATCAAAATGTTGTCGGGCGAGAGCGAATTCAACGAAGTGTTTTATACCGATGTGACCTGCCCGAAAGAAAATATCGTCGGTGGGCCAAATAACGGTTGGGCAGTAGCGATGTCGTTGCTCGGCTACGAGCGTGGCGAAGCAGCCGCGACACTTTCGATTCGATATCAAGCCGAAATTGATCGGTTGATCGACTTGGCTCGCGAACGCGGGGTCGCCAATGACCCAAGAATTCGCCAGCGCTTGAGTGACTGTTACGGCAAGGTTCAAATCATGAGATATCTCGGCATGCGTACGTTGACAAAATTTATCGCCGGTCATCATCCAGGGCCAGACGGCGCGATTTCAAAACTTTATTGGAGCGAATATCACAAGATCGTGACCGAACTAGCAATGGATATTCTCGGCGCCGATGGTTTGGTGCCCGCGGGCCGCAAGCCAATGACGACTTTTCAGACCGACGAGGCGGGTGCAAAAAATAGTTCAATGAGTTGGGCAATGACTTTTCTCAACGCCCGTGCCGGCACGATTTATGCAGGTTCATCGCAAGTTCAACGCAACATCATCGGTGAGATGGTGCTCGGCTTGCCCAAAGAGCCGAAACCTAACTGATCCATGGCGGGGCTTTCGACCATCAAATCGGGTGCGTCGATTGTTTGCGCCGTGGCGATTCGACCGCAACTTTGGTCGGTCGCCATCACCCAGTTGTTTCGTCTTGCCCCGCGAAGTTGGTGGCGGCGGTCGCCGTTTTTGCCGATTCCAACCCGGCAATATTTGAAGTTTCGCGCACAAACCCAATATGGGGGAGATTTACATAAAATTGAAGTCGAAGATGTTCTAAGTTATTTAAACTGGTTGCGAGATTTTCGATGAGAAGCGCTCTTGTACTAAACGCAACTTTTGAGCCACTGTCGATCGTGCCTGCCCGACGTGCGATTTGCCTGGTGCTGTCGGACAAAGCTGAAATCATCGAAGAAGACGGCACCCAGATTCGTGCAGAAACTTTTGTCATGCCGGGGCCTTTGGTGATCAGGTTGCGTTATGTCGTCAAAGTGCCGTATCACCGTCGCACGGCGATGTCGAGGCGGGCAATTTTTGCGCGCGACAACCACCGTTGTCAATATTGCGGAGCGCATGCAGACAGCATCGATCATGTAATGCCACGTTCGCGTGGCGGCATGCATGTTTGGGAGAACGTCACGGCGGCGTGTCGTGGCTGCAACCTCAAAAAGCGAGATCGAACCCCGCAAGAAGCAGGTATGGCACTTGCCAACCAGCCTCACACGCCGCGCGAACTTGCATGGGTCGCCGTTTCTGTGGGCAGGGTGCCCGAAGAATGGAAGCAATATCTAGCGTTCGCTTCTTAAGTTGCAGGCTTTAGTTTTTTATCTACCGACGGCAACTGATCGATGAGTGCCTGGCGTTTTAATCACCTGCAAGATTCGGCTGAATTTGTGCACGGTCGTGATTTGCCTGCCGAGCGTGCGATTTGGCGTGCATCAATAAGCGACTCGGCAATTGTCTTGGGATCAAAGCAAGATGCAAAGATTGTCGATGAACAGGTTTGTCGACGTGATGGCATCGCCATCGTGCGTCGCCGGAGTGGCGGCGGCGCAGTATTTTTGCAAGCCGACGAGCACCTCTGGATTGACTTCGTCGTGCCGCGTGATGACGAGCTTTGGCGTGACGATGTCGGCGAGTCGATGTGGTGGGTTGGCGATCTTTGGGCTGACGCACTCGCCAAATGCGAGATTGCCCACCGCGATCAATTGCGTGTGCATCGTGGTGGTCTCGAAAGATCGGCGCTCTCAGACTTTATTTGTTTTGGCGGGCTCGGACCAGGTGAAGTTTCTTTGCATGGACAAAAAGTTGTCGGCATCTCGCAGCGGCGAACTCGCGAAATGGCGCGGTTTCAATGCGTAGTGCACAAAAGTTGGTCACCAGACGCATATCGAAAATATTTGCTGGCTGATCAAAAAATCGAGACAGAGATGATCGCCGTGGCAGAAGTATCTGGGTTAAACCAGATCGCCGAAACGATTGTCGAACTCGCAGCCTCGATCTAGTCGACACCCGCCGCGCTTTGCGCGAGAGTTCATTCGTAGATTTAGTCGACACCCGCCGCGCTTTGCGCGAGAGTTCATTCGTCGAAACCCGCAAAACCCCGAGTCTTAGTTCGTGCCACAACAACGGTTTTAGACCGCCAAAAAATATCCAAAAAAGTGGGGAAAAGTGGTGAAAGGTGTTTGACAGTGGGGGCTAGTGGGGATATAGTCATTATCGGGAATTAGGGGGAGCCCTAAAACCCAGTAATTAATGGGGTTTTGGGACAAGGCGGAGGAACAGTGTTTGTAGGTGCGCATGAGCGGCAGTTGGACCCAAAGGGTCGCATCGCCTTGCCCGCGGCCTTTCGACCCAAATTTGAGCCGAAGTGTTACCTGGCCCTGGGTCGCGACAAATGTGTCGATGTTTTGACCAATGAAACATTTTTGGCAGTCGCCAACGACGTAATGGAGAAGGTTCGTCGTGGCGAAATGGATCGCAAACAACAACGAGCGTTGTCATCAAACATGATCGAGGTCGTCGTTGATGCACAAGGTCGCATTAACGTCGACGAAAAATTGCGTAAATATGCGGGCCTCGAACTTAACTCGCGGGTAATCATCAGCGGCTCTTTTGATCGAGTCGAAATTTGGGATCCAGAGCGCCACCAGCGCATAAGCGACTCAGGCACTCAAGAACTAGCCGGCACCGAGTAGAGCGAAAGGGGGCCACGCAACGAACTTTTCGCAACTGTCACAAGTTGCACGAGTTTCGCTTATCAGCAGTCTCCCGGTTAACAAGATGAATAGCCCCCAACTCCGCCCGCTTTTCATCTCGCTATCCGGGGAGAAATCCCGGAGGCACCGTTGGCCGGGGGGCTGCTGATAAGCGAGGTTTCAAACAGTGACAGTTTGCAAGTTGCGCAATATATATGACGAGTCATAATTTGCATGAGAATTCAAGTCAAGATTCGCCGCTGGTCTCGCATTTGCCGGTGATGGTCGACGAAATAGTCGAGTGCTTTGCCAATGTGCCTGCTGGTGTGATTGTCGATGCGACGTTCGGTCTTGGCGGGCATGCAACAGCAATACTCAATGCGTATCCGAAGTTGCAAGTAATCGGGCTTGACCAAGATGCTGATGCGATCGCCAACGCCGAGCGAATGATCGCCAATGATCCGAGCCTGCAAGGCCGTCTGACCGTTCGGCGAGTGCGCTTTGATTCGCTTCAAGAAGTGCTCGCAGAAATGTCGATTGATCAGATCTCGGGCGCACTATTCGATCTAGGCGTATCTTCGCCACAACTCGATGTAGCAGAGCGGGGGTTTTCATATCGCAATGAGGGCCCACTTGACATGCGTATGGATCAACGCAATCAGTTGAGCGCATCTGATGTTGTCAACAACTACGACGAGTCAGATCTCTTGCGCTTGATTGCCGACAATGCCGACGAAAAATTTGCCCGTCGTATCGCCAGGGCGATCGTCACTGCTCGACCGATCACATCGACAACTCAACTTGCCGATGTCGTCGTTGCGGCGATTCCGGCACCGGCACGTCGCACGGGTGGTCACCCTGCCAAGCGCACTTTTCAGGCGATTCGAATAGAAGTCAATAAAGAGCTCGAAATTCTCGAACGTGCACTACAAATCGCCATTGATGTGACGACCACTGGCGGACGCATCGCCGTGTTGACGTATCATTCTGGCGAAAATCGCATCGTCAAGCGGGTGTTTTCTGAGTCAGAGCGCGACGCCAGCGAATCGATGCAAGCATCGCCGTACGTTCACGAATCGCAATCTGGTGTTCGTCGCACGCGTCGGGTGCGAGCACCAAAGTATCCGTCGAGCAAAGAGCAGACAGAAAATCGTCGCGCCAAATCGGCACGGTTACGCATCATCGAAAAAACACTTGTTGAGGTCGGTAACTAGATGGCGACCGCAGTTTCGATGCGACCAGCACCAGTTCGGCTTCGCCGACCAGCAGGCTCGATAGTTCAACCTGCTCGTCGCTACCAGGGGCGAGAAAAATCTTCGACGCAATCACAACCGATTGAGCGTCCTGACCTACGGCTAGTCGAGCAGGTTCGCGTCAAGCGATTCTCGATGGTGACAACCGTGCTGATCGCAATTGCAACTATTTTGACATCGATCGTTGTCTTCCAAACAGTCATTGCCGAGCAACAGTTGCGACTCGACAAAATCACAACAGATGTGAGGCTTGCTCGATTTCACTACGACGAACTTCGTCAGCAACGCGCCGAACTAAGAGCGCCAGACTATTTGCGTGAGCAAGCCATGTTGCTCGGCATGTCGCAAGGTCTATCGACAAAGTTCGAAGAGATTCCTGCAGATGTGGTTGCCAGCGTTATGGCTGCAACTGGGGGGATGGACAAAGAAATTTTGAACCCACCGATGCTCGAAGATTTGGCTTCAAAGACGATGAAGATCGCAAGACCATGAGCACTATTGCTGGTCGAGATAGCTCCGGCTCAATCCCTCGAGTTCGATCGCGCGCTCGGCGGCACATTGACGCAAATCGCGTACGCAATTCTGATTTTTCTCATCGAGCAAACACATTGACAAACAAAGGTCGAGATTTTTATACAAAAGATCTGCGAGCGGGCAACATGCACAAAAGAATCGTCTCGATGTTTATGGTTGTGGCGATTTTGTTATCTCTGCTAGGTGTGCGCGTTGCGCTTTTGCAGACACTGTGGGCCAGTGACTATCGCGAGGCGAGTGTCGCTCAACGCACTCGCGTGCAGGTGATACGAGCCGAACGTGGGTCAATTCTTGATCGCAGTGGTCGCGAGTTGGCACTTCCGGTGCCGACGCGAACCGTTTTTGCCGATCCGCGTTCGGTTGTTGATCCGGTCGGTGTCGCCCATGTGGTTGCCGGAGTGTTGCAACTTGACCCACAGGCCGAGGTTGAACTTGCCACCAAATTGCAAAACAAGTCTTCGAGCTTCGTATATGTTGCCCGCCAAGCCGACAAAGAAATAGCGGATGCAATATTGGCCCTCGGGTTGAAGGGTGTTTCGTCTTATCGCGAGTCTGGACGCGCACTCTCAAGTGCAAGTTTGCAAGCTGTGATTGGTCGCACCGATGTCGACGGGGTTGGCATCTCAGGTCTCGAGTTGAAATACCAAGATCTTTTGACCGGAGTTGACGGAAGAATCGTCAGAGAAGTCAACAGCAGTGGAAAATCGATTGCTGCTGGCGCAGGCGAAGTGCTTGAACCTCAATCAGGTGGCCAGCTGACAACGACCATAGACCGTACGATCCAGTTTCAGGTTGACGGCATCGTCAAACAACAAGTTGAGCGACTAGGTGCCCGTGGTGGCATGGCAATCGTGATGGATACCAAAACTGGCGAAATTTTCGCGATGTCGAACATTCGTCGCAACCAAGATGGCACATACTCGAGCGAATCAGGCAACTTTTCTTCGGTCGAAGCAAATGAGCCTGGCTCGGTAGCAAAGGTATTCAGCATTGCCGCGGCGATTAACGAGGGTACCGTGAGCGCAGATTCAAAATTCAGTGTTCCTGGTTCTCAGATCTTCGATAAAAATACACAATGGGAATATAAAGTCACCGACGCATATCCGCACGGTCTTGAAGAAATGTCGGTGCGGAAAATTTTTGTCGACTCATCAAACCTCGGCACCGTGCTCGTCTCACGTACACTCGACACAAAAAAGAGCCACGAATATCTCAAGCTTTTTGGATTCGGCGCCAAAACTGAAGTTGAATATCCAGGTGAATCACGCGGATCTCTACGACCCGCGTCGAAGTGGCAAGGCACTGAAAAAATAACTTTTGCCTACGGTTATGGCTACACGGCGACCGCTCTTCAATTAGTCGCTGCAGTGAACACCATCGCCAATCGAGGTGTCTATGTCGCGCCAAAAATAGTGCTCAAGACAACCGATAAAAACGGCGTTGAAACAGCAAGTCCCGAATCGTCAACGCACAAAGTTATTTCAGAGTCGACCGCACAAACGATGACAGCGTTGATGACTGATGTTGTTTGTTATGGCACCGGCACTTTGGCCAAATTGCCGGGTCTAAGCGTTGCAGGCAAGACCGGCACCGCCTACAAACTGCAAGAAAACGGAACATACACAAACGATGAGGGTGCGAGAACCTATTTCGCATCGTTCGTTGGTTTCTTGCCAGCGAACAACCCTCGAATGACTGTGCTTGTTTCGATTGATGAACCAGACCCATATTCGCGAGATCGATTTGGTGGCACCGCCGCCGCGCCGGTATTTGCACGCATCGGTCAAGTGCTTGTTAACGAACTGAATATTCGCCCTGAGGGTGACGACGTGGGTTGTGTTGGTTCACGACCGGCAGAACTTGGACCGAGTCACTGAAATGTCGGCAAAAGCTGTACGCCAGGTAGATGACTTGCTGGCCAGTACAACCGAGGTCAAAGTAAGTCAAATAATTGGCGACTCAAAAGTAAAGGTCTCAGACATCACCCACGACTCTTCGAAGGTGTCGCTCGGCGCAATCTTTTGTTGCGTAGTTGGTGAAAACGCGGATGGTCACAACTTTGCCAATGTCGCAGTAGCCAACGGTGCCGTTGCGCTCTTGGTTGAGCGCAGGGTTGAAGTTGATGTAACACAAGTTGTCGTTAGCGATGTGCGTTCAGCGATGGGGTATATCGCCGCCGAATTGTTCAATCGCCCGAGCCGAAAAATGAGCGTCATTGGCGTCACCGGCACAAATGGCAAAACTACAACTGCACATTTACTGGCAGCAATATTGCAACAGCACGGATGGTCTACCTCGATAATCGGCACGCTCACCGGCTCGCGAACGACCCCAGAATCGACAGATCTGCAACGACATCTCGCCAACGAACATGATCGTGGTTGCAAAGCAGTCGTGATGGAGGTCTCCTCGCATGCGTTGACTCTGCGTCGAGTCGAAGGCACCTCGTTTAAAATCGCGGTCTTCACCAATCTTGGTCAAGATCATCTCGATTTTCACAAGTCACAAGAGGATTATTTCGCGGCTAAGGCGAGTCTTTTCGACAAGAAGTTCACCGATGTTTGCGTGATAAACCGGGACGATGTGCACGGGTCGCTATTGATTGATTCGCTTTCAAAAAACCATGATGTTCAATGTCAAACATTCGGTGCCGACGATGCTCATTCGGTAGTGGCGAGTTCAGAAAAAATATCGTTTATTTGGCAGGGTCAAAAAATTGAAGTCGGCATGGGCGGCCACTTCAATGTCATGAACGCGCTAGCTGCCGCGACTGCAGCAGCCAAACTTGGTGTCACTGTTGGTGACATCGCAAAAGGTTTGGCTGCTGCAAGCGCTGTGGCCGGACGATTTGAATCGGTCAATGTTGGTCAAAATTTTTCGGTTATCGTCGACTACGCACACACCCCAGAGGCGTTGCAAAATGTCTTGGTTGCCACGCGACAGCTCATTGCGAAAACAGCGCGAATAATTCTCGTGTTCGGTTGCGGTGGTGGTCGCGATCAGTCAAAGCGTCCTAAGATGGGGGATGCTGCGACGAAATTCGCAGATGTCGTGTTGATAACTTCTGATAATCCCCGTGATGAAGACGCCCAGACAATCGCCGACGAAATTCTGGGCGGGGCTTCGACAGACTCGTATGATACAAAAAAGGTGACTATTGAACTTGATCGACGGCGTGCAATTGCTCGCGCCTTCGCGGTGGCCAAACAAGGTGACATCGTGGTAATCGCTGGCAAAGGGCACGAGACGACCCAAACAATTGGTGCGACTGAATTGCCTTTCAACGACGTCGAAGTTTCTCGTGAGTTGCTCAAGGTTGCGTCATGATCGCAATTTTGACCGCTGCGGCTGTAGCAATGATTGCGTCGTTGGTTGGTACCCGAGTTTTAATCGCAGTATTCAAACGACTTGGCAAAGGTCAACCGATTCTTGGTGCCGAAGACCGCGGTCCGGTGCAACACATGAAGAAGCAAGGCACGCCGACTATGGGTGGTATCGCAATCTTGATTTCAGCTGCGCTTGGTTGGTTCGTCGCGCACTTCAGGGATGGCTTGCCCTTCTCAGATCAGTCGATGATCATTTGGGTGTCGGTCTTCGTGCTCGGCTTTGTGGGGTTTCTCGACGACTTTCTCAAGGTGCAACGACAACACAACCGTGGACTCTTTTGGAAGAAAAAGGGATATGTAACTTTTGCTATCTGCATTGGTTTGACTTGGTGGTTGACGGCGGCAACCGGGGTTAGTGAAACGCTTTCTTTTACGCGGGCCGACTTGCCCGGTTTCACATTTACTTGGCCACTATTTGTCATCTGGACTGCGCTCATGGTGTGGGGCACCTCGAATGCCGTCAATGTGACCGATGGTCTAGATGGTTTGGCATCTGGGTCGGCATCGTTTGGTTTCATCGCGTTCACCGTCATCGCATACTGGGCTTTCCGAAATCCTCAGTTTTACGGCGATGTTGTCAACCCGCTCGATCTAGCTGTGCTCGCCGCATCTTTGGCTGGTGCTTGCGGTGGATTTCTTTGGTGGAACGCCGCACCGGCACGAATTTTTATGGGCGATGTTGGCGCTCTTGGGCTTGGCACGGCACTTGGTCTACTCGCCGTTACTACGAACACGCATTTATTGTTGCCGATCATTTGCGGCATCAATGTGATCGAGGCCGGTTCAGTCGCCGTGCAGATGGGTGTGTTCAAGGCATCTGGTCGCAAGAAGCGGCTTTTCAAAAATTCACCAATTCATCATCACTTCGAACAAAGTGGTTGGCCAGAGACAACTGTGATCATTCGTTTTTGGATAATTTCAGCGATCTGCGTCTCGACTGCCGTGGCGGCGTTCATCGCCGACTTCACAAATCTGCAGAGTCTCTACGGATTGCGCCGCTGATATGACGACGACACTCGTTTATGGTTTGGCTGTCGCTGGTCGAGCAGTGGCTAACGAACTTGTGTTGCGCGGCGAAAAAGTTATCTTGGCCGACGATCAACAAACCGACGGTCATTCAGAGTTTGCAAGAAGTATGAACAGCGAAATTGTGTTCAAGCCGAGTATTGCAGATCTGCGAGCGATTCTTGGCAAGGTCGATCGTGTTTCACCAGCGCCCGGTATCGCCGAGAGTCATCAGTTATTTGAGGCTTCACGCAAACTCGCCAAACCGATGATGTCCGAAATTGAACTCGCTTATCGGTTCGAGCAAGATTCTTCGTCGCCACGTCCAATGGTTGCAGTAACCGGCACCGATGGTAAGACCACAACAACTTTGATGGCTGCGGCGATCTTGAAATCGGCTAATCACAATGCGATGGCTGTTGGCAACACCGAAACCCCGTTGATCGCCGCACTGCGCACAGACGCAGACGCTTTTGCCGTTGAGTGCTCGAGTTTTCGTTTGGCGTTGACGCAAACTTTTCGTGCAAAAGCATCTGTTTGGCTGAACTTCGCGCCTGATCATTTAGATTGGCACGCTTCGTTTGATGCCTATCAATCGGCAAAAGCAAAAATTTGGGCGCACCTCCTGTCTTCTGATGTCGCGGTTGTGCCAGCCCATGATGATGTGATTGCAAAATTTGCCCAAAAGTCTGGCGCCAAAGTCGTGAGTTTTGGTCAAAATACCGGCGACTATCACGCTTCAAACGGTGTGCTCATGTGTCCGTCGGGTGAAATCATGCACAGCAGCGAGATGGCTCGATCTCTGCCACATGATGTGACCAATGCGTTGGCTGCTGCGGCGATAACGATCGAGTCTGGTCTTGCCAACCGCGACCAGGTTGCGCGTGCTTTGCGAAGTTTTGTAAACGCTCCACACCGCATCGAGTTCACGGCCGAGCATGGCGGTGTGCGATGGTTCAACGACTCGAAGGCGACAAGTCCGCACGCATCAAGCGTCGCCTTGAAGTCGTTCAAGTCGATCGTGTTGATTGCGGGTGGCAAAAACAAAGATCTCGACCTCAAAGCGATGTCAAATTATTCCGAGAATGTCAAGGCGGTCGTTGCTATTGGCAATGCGGCACAAGAAATCAAATCGGCATTTTCGGGCATCTGTGAAGTTCGTGTCGCAAACTCAATGCAAGAAGCCGTTTCATGTGCCGACCAAATCGCCGTGTCTGGCGATGTCGTGCTGCTATCGCCTGGGTGCACAAGTTACGACTGGTATAAAAACTACGGCGAGCGGGGTATTGATTTCAAAAGCAAAGTTCAAGCATTAATTCAATCCAAACGAGAAATAGAAAAAGAGGCATGATGAGCACTGCAACTTCAGCACCAACAACTAGTCGAGCGATGACACTCGCTCAACGTCGTCGTGCCGTTCTCGATCGTGGTGGTTTGTTGTCGTCGCGTCGCATCGCGCAGAAACCAGCCAACATGACGTTTTTTGTCATTTTCTTTACCGTGCTCACACTCGTGGCGTTCGGTCTCGTAATGGTGATGTCGTCATCATCGATCGTTGCGCTGAATCGCGGCCTCTCACCGTGGAAGATGTTCTTTAAACAATTGATGTGGGCGTGTTTTGGCGGACTCGGAATGGCGTTTTTGTTTCGCTTTCCATACTCAATGTTGCGAAGTTTCGTCTTTCCGGTTCTCGTCGGTGCCTATGCCTTGATGTTTTTGCCATTTGTGCCAAATATTGGCGTCAGCACCAACGGTGCCCGTGCGTGGGTGGCATTTGGTCCGGTCGGCTTTCAACCATCCGAGTTTTTGAAACTTGCCCTCTTGGTCTATTGCGCCAACCTGCTCGGTCGTCGTCAAAAAGAAGTCGCCGACTTCAATCGCACGACTCGACCTGTGATGGTTGCTTTGATAATTTCAGTTTTGCTTTGCCTAATGCAGCGCGACCTGGGCGGGGCGATCGTGATGACATGCATCGTCTTGACAGTGATGTGCTTGGCCGGCATTCCGATGCGAATAGTCAACTCGATCGCCGGCTCTGCCGTATTGGCCGCGCTATTTTTAACGCTCGTTACATCTTCGCGCCGCAATCGTTGGACGGCATTCTTGAATCTTGACGAGACGAAGGGTTCATTCGGTTACCAAGTGTGGCAATCAATTCTGTCGATCTCAAATGGCGGCATCTCGGGTGTGGGCGTGGGTGCCGGCACGGGCAAGTGGGGTTATGTGCCATTGGCACACAGCGACTTTATTTTTTCGACTATTGCCGAAGAGATGGGCCTCATCGGTGTAACCGTAGTAATCGGCGGATTTTTGACGCTCGTTGTGGCCGGCCTCCGCGCAGCGCTTGGTGCCGAAGAAAGATTTGGTGCGCTTCTCGCTGGTGGAATAACGATGTGGTTCGCACTTCAAGCGATCATCAATATCGGCGGAGTAACTGGTTCGATGCCGGTGACTGGTTTAACACTGCCACTAATTTCATACGGCGGAAGTTCGCTATTGGTGTGCATGTCGGCAGCCGGGCTGTTGATGAATGTCGCGCGTAATATGAAGTGAGCAATCTTCACAAGTAGACCATCTTGACCGTCACCAGCCACCCCGTTTTTGCCGTCATCACCGGCGGGGGAACAAGTGGCCATGTAATCCCTGCACTCGCAGTCGCCGAACTTTTGCAAGATTCAGGTATCGAAGCAAATCGATTGCATTTCGTCGGATCAAATACCGGGGTCGAAACGACACTCGTGCCACAGTCAGGTATTGCTTTGACACTGTTGACCGTTCAGGGTTTCAGTCGCGGATGGTCGCTGACTTCGCTACGACAAAATATTAAGACCATCTCGGTATTGCGAACTGCGACCCGACTTGCAGAAAAACTTTTGCTCAGTCTGCAACCTGCCGTCGTAATTTCGGTCGGCGGTTATGTAAGTGTGCCAGCGACACGCGCGGCAAAAAAACTCAATATTCCAATCGTGACAGTTTCTTACGATCGTCGGCCAGGTTTGGCCACCAAAATGCAAGCGCGTATCGCAAGCGCAGTTGCTGTGGCGTATCTGCCATCGAGTCTAAATAATGCCATGCTTACTGGCGCACCGGTGCGTCGTGCGTTGCGCAATCTCGACGTTTTGGCTTCACGAAGTCAAGCGCGCAAAAATCTTTCTATACCCAATGATCGAAATGTCGTATGCATCACTGGTGGTTCACTTGGCTCGGCAAGACTCAATTCGGTTGCTCGTGTGCTAGTCGAAAAAAATCAACATCGACATGACCTGTGCATCATTCATCTGACGGGGCCGCGCTATATAAATGACGACTTGCCGACGATCGCCAACGACGCAAAAATTCTTTATAGGCGACTTGAATCGACTGTGGCGATGCACGATGTTTATAGTGCGTCTGATCTTGTCGTTGCCCGTGCAGGTGCAAGCACGGTGGCAGAGGTTTCAACTATTGGGGTGGCCAGCGTGCTTGTGCCGTGGAGCGGTGCCGCGGAAGATCATCAAACTGCGAACGCAAATTGGCTCGGTGATCTTGCCGGCGCTGTGGTGCTAGATGAAACGAAACTTTCAAATCTTGAAATCGCAGCTCAAGTAGTGGCCGTGGTCGACAACCG